>JANODS010000806.1:0-14496 GCA_031412835.1 Acidobacteriota bacterium
GAAGGAATCGACGGCTACTCCGGTAGGGGAATACAGGGGGATGCGGATGGCGGCGGCGGGGGCGTAGACGCTGATCATGCCGCGGAGGATGCGGCGGATCCGTTGGGCCCCGGCTTCGGCGACGAGGAGGCCGCCTTGGGGTTCGATCCAGAGGCCGGCGGGGTTGCGGAGGGAGGAGCGGAGGGCGCTGATGTCGTTGGCGCCGTAGCCGGGTTGGCCAGTGCCGGCGTGGAGGCGGAAGGTTCCGGCGCTCGAGATGGCGAAGATGCGGTGGGCGTCGAAGTCGGAGATATAGACGGTGCCGTCGGTGTCGACCGCGATATTGCGGGGGGTTTGGAAGCTGACGGAGGTGGCCTCGGAGCCTTCGCTTTGCTCATTGGCGGGGGCGGTGCCGCCGCCGGCGAAGGTGGTGATGCGGCCTTGGGGGGTGACGCGGCGGATGACTCTGTTGCCGAGGTCGGCGATGAGGAGGTTTCCTTGGCGGTCGATGGCGAGGCCGTAGGGAGAGGCGAGTTGGGCATCGGGACCGGGGCCGTTGTCGCCGGAGTAGCCGCGGGAGCCGTTGCCGGCGAAGGTGGAGATGATGCCGGCGGGGGAGACGCGGCGGACGCGGTGTTCGGCGGCGTCGGCTATATAAAGGTTGCCGTCGGCGTCGTAGGCCAGACCTTCGGCTTGGGTGAGGAGGGCTTGGAGGGCGGGGAGGGTGTCGCCGGCGTTGGAGGAGCCGACGAGGCTTTGGATGCGATAGGCCTGGGGAATAGGCTGGCAGAGGGCCACGAGGGAGTATGCCATTTGTAGGCACGCGCTATTCCATAATCTGCCCCGCATACGGTTGTTTTCCTCATTGGGTAAGTGGGAACAGAGTGGAAAAGCTCTCACGAGATAGCGATATGACAGTATATGAAATCTCAAGTGGTGGGCCTGGTGGTTGCAGGTGCGTGTCTCGCGGCAGGGGCTTGGGGGCAGGGCACGCTCAGCCTGAAGCGGGGCGGGGAGCGGCGGGGGATTTCGTGGGAGAAGCCGAAGTCGCGGCAGCCTTTGCGGGCGCACTACTTGGTGGAGTTAGCGCAGGCTCCGACGCCGGAGCTGTTGAAGGGGTTGGACGGGCGTGGGCAGCGGGTGGTGAGCTACGTTCCGATGAACGGATTTATTTTGTCGGTGGAGGGGGAGGCGCGGTTGGGTGGGTTGGATGTGGTTTCGGTGTCGCCGTTACGGACGAGTGAGAAGTTGAGTGCGGAGATTGGAAGGGGCAGGGCGGGGAAGCGGGGGTTCGTGGTGGAGTTTCAGGGGGATGTGTCGTGGGAGGAGCGGCGGGCGCTGGTGCGGGAGAATGGGTTGGAGTTGCGGGACCATCCGGATTTGGTGGGGGACCAAATGCTGGTGCGGGGGACGGCGTTGCAGGTGGAGGCATTGGCGGATTGGGACGAGGTGGCGTATGTATTTCCGGCGAGTAAAGAGTTAATGACGGGGGCTCCGTTGATTGGGTGCGCGGGGGCGACGGTGGAGACGGGTCCGATAGGGGCGCTGGTGCAGACGGTGGGGGAGGGATGGGATGGCGCGGGGAAGGGTCGAGCGACGTTGCAATATGCGTTCAAGACGTTGAGTGGGAAGTTGGGGTCTACCGTGCAGCGGGCGGAGGTGGCGCGGGCTTTGCAGGAGTGGTCACGAGTGATTCAGGTGGATTTCGTGGAGGGGAACGACCCGGATGCGGCGCGGACGATTGGGATCTTGTGGGGACGGGCGTCGCACGGGGATGGCTATCCGTTTGATGGGCCCGGGAAGGTGTTGGCGCATACCTTTTATCCAGCGCCGCCGAATAGTGAGCCCTTGGCGGGGGATCTGCATTTCGACGAGGACGAGAACTGGCAGGTGGGCAATGATATCGATGTTTATAGTGTGGCGTTACATGAGTTGGGGCACGCGTTGGGATTGGGTCATAGCGACGTGCCGGGGGCGGTGATGTACGCCTATTATCGTCGGGCGACGCAGTTGACGACGGAAGATATTGAGGCGGCGCGGGGATTGTATGCGAGTCGGGCTGCGGGGGGGACGACACCGACTCCGACGCCCACTCCCACTCCCACGCCGACGCCTACTCCTACTCCGACTCCAACGCCTACGCCAACTCCAACTCCAACTCCAACGCCGATTGGTTTCACGGTTGAGCTGATTTCGCCTTCGGCTAACATGCAGACGAACTCGATGGCGATTCCGATGTCTGGCTCGGCCAGCGGGGTGACGGGCGTCCCGACGGTGCGTTGGGTAACGGATAAGGGCATGTGGGGCGATGGCACGGTGACCGTGGTTGGGGGTGGCAACTTCAATTGGACGGTGCCGCTGGTTCGTCTCGTGCCGGGGGTAAACACGGTGACGATTTTGGTAGCGGATACGAGCCGCCGAACGATCGGCCGTTCGCTGCGGATTACGGCTGCGATGACGACGACGGACCCCGCGGCTCCGCCTCGGTTGACGCTGAGTACGCCGGCTTCGTACAGTTTTCTGTGGTCGGGCGAGACGGTTTCGCTGCGCGGCACGGCCGCTTCCGCGGTCGGGATCAGCGCGGTCACTTGGCGGGTCTCGAACGGGACGACGGGAACCGCTACGGGAACAACCTCATGGCAGATGAACAACGTTCGCTTGTTGAATGGATTTAACATCATCACGTTGGTGGCACGGGATGGACAGGGCCGGGAGACCGAGCAATCGGTGACCGTGTTTCGCTACTGAGGGCAAGGGGGCTCGCGAATCGGCTAAAATAAATACTTGCCCGAAAGCCCTTCCACCGACAAAGTTGTCGCGATCTATCCCGGTTCGTTTGACCCGCTGACCAATGGGCATCTGGATTTGATCGCGAGGTCCAGCCGTTTGGTGGGCCGATTGATCGTTTCCGTCCTCAATAACGAGGCCAAACAGCCGTTGTTCAGCGTTCCGGAACGAATGGCGATGTTGCGCGAAGCGACGGGGGATCTGCCGAATATCGAGATCGACAGCTTCGACGGGTTGCTGGTCGACTACGCCTCAGCCCGGGGTGCGACGCTCATCGTCCGCGGTATTCGAGCGGTTTCCGACTACGAATACGAATTGCAAATGGCGTTGATGAATCGGCGGTTGCGGCCAGAGATCGAAACGATGTTTCTGATGTCGGGAGAGGCCTATTCGTTTATCAGTTCGCGCCTTGTTAAAGAAGTCGTCCGGTTGGGTGGAGACGTGCGGGGTTTGGTTCCCGCTCTCGTCGAGAGCCGATTGGCTGAACGCTTCCGCCCGGCGCAAGTATTGAATCCAGTTCGCAGGTGAATCAAATAATCCCATGAGTTCTTTAGTGCACCAAGACAATCTCGCCGTGTCCGAGCGGATGGCCACGATATCAGTTTCGTCCACGATGAAGGTGGCGGCCGATGCGGACAAGATGCGCCGTGAAGGGGTCGATGTGGTCGACTTCGGAGCCGGCGAGCCGGACTTTCCGACTCCCGACAACATCAAGAACGCTGCGATTGATGCGTTGGCCAAGAACTTTACGAAGTACACCCCGGCGGGCGGCACGCAGGAGTTGAAGCAAGCCGTTTGCGACCGCCACAAGGCGGACTACGGCACGGCCTATAGTCCGGCGGAATGCGTGATCACGGTGGGCGGTAAACACGCAATTTTCGGAATCATGCAGGCGGTGATCAACGCCGGCGATGAGGTGATCATCCCGGTGCCGTACTGGGTTACATACAAGGACGTCGTCAATTATGCCGGCGGCAAATGCGTTTTCGTCGAGACGGACGAGGCCCATGGTTTCGACCTGACCGCGGAGATGATTGAGCGGGCGATCACGCCGAAGACAAAGCTGGTGATCATCAATTCGCCGAGCAATCCGAGCGGGGCCGTACTGCCGCAAGCGGAGTTCGAACGGATCTTCGCGGTGACCTCGGCACGCGGGATTTGGCTGATGACCGACGAGTGCTACTGCCGGTTCCTGTACGACAGCAAGCCGTTTTCGATTGCGTCGGTGGCGGGAGCGAAAGATACGGTGATCGTCGCCGGTTCGCTTTCAAAGACGTATGCGATGACGGGTTGGCGGATCGGGTTTGCACTGGGGCCGAAGCCGGTGATCGACGCAATCATGAAGCTGCAAAGTCATTCGACATCGAACCCGACTTCGATTTGTCAGAAGGCGGCGGTGGAGGCGCTGCGGGGTCCGCAGGAGTCGATCGACGTGATGCTGACGGCTTACAAGGAGCGGCGGCGGTTCGTCATTGATCGGTTGCGGCAGATTCCCGGGGTCTCGCTGGATGAGCCGCAGGGGGCCTTTTACGCTTACCCCGACATCAGCGTCGCCTTCGGCAAGAAGGGGATCAACTCGTCGATGGATTTTTGCGAGCGGCTTTTGAGCGAGGCGAACGTGACGGTGGTGCCGGGCGAAGCGTTTGGGACGACCAAGCATATTCGGATCTCTTATGCGACGTCGATGCACGAGATTGAGCGCGGATTGGACCGGATTCACAACTTCATCGTTGCGCTGGGATGAAGCCGATCGCGTTGCAGCCGAAGTTTGTGGAGCGAGTGTGGGGCGCCACCTCGCTCGCTCCGTTGTTCGCCGATCCGGATCGGCGGATTGGCGAAGTCTGGCTTTCGTCGAACGACATCGTCACGTCTTTTAAGGGGCTGACGCTGGGCGAGTTGACGCTTCGACCGGAGGTGCTGGGGTCGGCGGTGCTGCCTGCTCCGGGCGGGCGTTTCCCGATTTTGGTGAAGTTCCTCTTCACGACCGAGAAGTTATCGGTGCAGGTGCATCCGGACGACGCGTATGGCTTGGAGCACGAAGGACAGCCCGGCAAAACCGAGATGTGGTACGTGCTCGGCGCTGAGCCGGGCGCGGCGATTGCGCAGGGATTTGTGCGGGATACGACCGAGGGCGAACTGCGGGCCGCGCTGGCCGATGGGTCGGTCGAGTCGCTGCTGGAGTGGTGGCCAGGTGCTGCCGGGCAGAGCTATTTCACCCCGGCCAAGACGGTTCACGCCATCGGTGGCGGCTTGGCGATCTGTGAGATCCAGCAAAATTCCGATGTTACGTATCGGCTGTGGGACTACGGGCGGCCGCGAGAGCTGCACGTCGAACCGTCGATTGCGGTATTGAATTGGGGGCGGTCCTCGGGGCCGACCGTCTGGCCTGAGCCGAACGCATTGCTCGCCAGTTGCGAGTATTTTGCCACCGAACGGCACGTGTTGACGGGGCCGACGCTCTGGAACTCCGACCCGGAACGGTTCCATTTGCTCGTGATTTGCCGCGGCGAGGGGTTACTGTCGTTTGGCGGGGACGTCTGGGAGCTGTCGCCAGGGCAGGCTTGGCTGATTCCGGCTGAGCTCGGCGGATATTTTATCGATAGTAATTCGACGCTGGAACTGCTGCGTGTTTATGTGCCTTCGCGGTAGACTAGTGGTTGCTCCGGCTTTGTCGCAGTAGTATGCGCGCATCGATTTTTTTGATGGTCGTGTCGCTCGCCGTTTTCGGTGTGGCGTGTAATCAAGGGCCCGCGAAAGCGCCGGTGATCGGCGAAGCGTTCGCTGGTCCGATCACGCTGAATATACGGCAGGAGATTTCTCTGAAATCGTCCACGGTGGCGACGGTGAAGCACGGTGATCGGCTGGCGATTTTGCAGGTGCGGCGGCGGTTTACGAGGGTTCGCGCCGCGAACGGAGTGGAGGGCTGGTGCGATGGCGAGAAGCTGCTGACGCCCGAGCAGATGGACAAGTTGCGGGCCACCAACGAGATCGCCTCGCAATTGCCGGCGCAGGGCGAGGCGATGGTGTATGACATCTTGAATTTGCATACCGAGCCGAACCGCCAGGCACCGAGTTTCCATCAGTTGAAAGAGAACGAGAAGGTGGTGATCATCGGTCACCGGCTGGCGCCGCGAGTTCGGTTTCAAGGGGCGGTGACCAAAGAGACCGCGCCCGCCGCCGCCCCAAAGAAGCGAAACCGTAAGGACAAGCAGAAAGAGAAGGTGAAGGACGACGGGGTGGAGCGCCCGCCGATGCCGGCCGCGCCCCGGCCGCCTTCGGACTGGCTCGACATCTCGCGCCGCATGTCGCCGGAAGTGGACGAATCGGCCCCGCCGCGTCCGGTTGTTAAGGTGAAGGAAACTCCGAAGGTGTCGGCTGAGGTGGACACGGTGAAGATGGAGGATTGGAGCCTGGTTCGGAGTGTGGAAGGGCGAGCCGGGTGGGCGCTGACGCGAGCATTGACGATGACCATTCCCGACGATGTGGCCCAATATGCCGAGGGCCATCGCATCACGTCCTGGTTTCCGCTGGGTGAAGTGAAGAACGAGGAAGGGGTGACCAAGAAGCACTATCTGTGGACGACGATTCCCCGCGGCGGCCATGATTACGAGTTCGACGGCTTGCGCGTGTTCATCTTTAACACCCGGCGGAAGCGCTACGAGACGGCATTTCGGCTGCGCGAGGTGAAAGGTTACTATCCCAGCGCCGTGCATCCGGTGGAGGTGACGTCGGCGAAGAAGACCACCACGGTCACCGGATTCTCGATCGTTCTGGAAAAAGAGGATGGCAATCTGGAGCGCCGGACTTATGCCTTCGAAGGCTACCGCGTTCGCCTGCTGTCGACCGCGCCGTGGGAGCGTCTGGCCGATCCGTTCGATGTGAAAGCGATTCTGATTACCAAACCGTTCGACGCCAACGCGGGTCGGGAAAAAACGCTGTGGGAGCGAACGAAAGAGAAAATTCCGTTTCTCGGTTCCCGTTAGCGAGCGAGCGCTTCGGCGATCGCTTTTTCGGCGAGGGGGGCCATGCGGGCGTACCCGGCGGCGTTCGGAAGGAGACCGTCGACGGTATATTCTTTCTTCATGGCTCGACCGTCCACCAAGGCCGAGTAATAGTCGAGATACACCGCTCCAACCTTTTTGGCATAATCCTTTATCCAGCCATTCAGGCCGATGATTTTGCCAGCGGGCCGCCGGTCGGTTTTTTTAGTGAAGCAGTCACAGACCGGGGTGACCGAAGCCAGCACGACGCGAATGCCATTGTGCTGCGCTAGCTCCACCATGGACATGAAATGCTCCGCCATCGTCCCTTCGGTGGAAGGGCCCATGACGCTCGCCAGATCGTTCGTACCGGCTTGGATGACGACTACGGCCGGCTTGAGCGCGATCACATCCTGGCGGAAGCGAACTAGCATTTGCGGGGTGGTTTGGCGGATGATCCCACGGTTCAAATAGGGCTTGCCGGGGAAGAATTCCGGGCCCCAGTTTTCGGTTATCTCGTCGCCGAGGAAAACGACGCGCCCGGCCTGGGGCCGGAGCTCGGAGTTTTCACTGCCATAGCGGGTCAGGCCGCCCCAGTCGACCAGAATTCGGCGGTAGGCTTCGAGGGCCTGATCGATCTGTTCGGGAGTAAGGGGCTGGGCGTCTGCGGAAGCGCCGCCCAACGCCAGGAGCAGAAGACCCGCCGCCAGTCTCATTTCTTCAGGCCGTAGCAGTAGATATGGCCATCATAAGTGTTGATGTAGACTTGGCCATTCGACAGGGCGATGCCGCTCCAGTGGTTCCAGTTGGTGATCTCTTTGCCGCTATTCCATAGCTCTTTGCCCGTTTCGGCATCGAGGGCAAAAAGCACCGCGTGGGTCGAGAGGGGAATGCGCCGTTCCATGCGGAAATCGAGACCGACGTCGGGGAACGCTTGCGCGGTGTTTTCGCCGCTGCCATAAGCGAAGATCATGCCGTTGGCGATCAGCGGCGGCTCGGCTTGGTTCATATCGCGGGAGACCCAGGCGGGCTGCAGGACGGGTTTGCCATTGACGAGTTCCATCTTGAAGGCCGCGATCGCGCCCTTCTTCACGGGGCCGTATTCGAGCGGGGCTTTGTATTTCGGGTGCTTCGGACCCCAGAACGGGGTGAGGACCCAGCGGGTTCCTTTTGCGTCTTCCCAGGAGGCGAGCGAACCCCAAATGCCGGCTTCGGCGAAGTCGACAATCTCGTTGCAGATGAGCGGGGTGCGATAGGCGGCGGTGCGATGGTCGTCGCCGCCGATGGATTCGGTGTCCATGAGATAGAGGCGGCATTCCTTGCTCGCGTCGATCATGTATTCCTTGCCTTTATAGTCGAAGATGGTCGGGGTGACCTGCATGTCGAGGTCGCGCTTCCACAGCCACTCGGCGTTCGAGGGGCCGTAGTAGTCCACCAGCTCGAGAGCTTTTGTTTCGGGGTTCTGCTTTACGCCGATGATGCCATTGCCGTAGACGCCGTTTTCGGGGTCCCACTTGCCGTCACCAGTGCCGGTGTACATCACGAGATCCTTGCTGACAGCGGGGCCGGAACGTCCCCACATGCCCCCGCCGGCTGGGCCCCAACTGCCCACTTTGTGGGTGGCCAGGTCGTAGGTGTAGGCCGTATTCGGATTGCCTCCGCAGCCTTGCGCGCTGTGCGTATAGATGACGTTATTGACTAAGTTCAAAGCATACGGCTTGCCGTTGGGTGGCATGAATTTCAACGGCTTCGACAGCGGTTCGCCGTCGGCGGCGTTGAGAATGTGCAGGCGACCGTCCCACCCGGCGCCGTAGATTTTGTAGCTGCCCGGCTGTTCGCCGGGGCCGATGGTGACGTTCGCCGTCATGCCGCCGGGGCACAGGACGCTGGGGCCGCGGCCTCCGGGGGAATCGGCAAACGTGCTTTCGAGCTTCCGATGCCAAACCAGTTCGCCGCTCTTGGCGTCCAGTGCGTAGACATTGTTCGAAACGCCAACTTGAATGACTAACTCCTTCGGTCCGCTCTTCGTGTCGACCTTGCCGATCACGAGCGGCTCCAGCAGCGAATGCATCTGGCGAGGAGCGTTGTCGAGCTTCTTCTTCCAAAGCAACTGCATGCCTTTGACATTGGCTTTGGTCAGGATTTTTTCGTCCTTCTGCCAGTTGTTGCGTTTGGAGTCGCCTCCATCGGTCAACCAGTCGGCGGCGCTGGCCAGCGAGGCGGCAGCGAGCAGCAAAAGAGCGGGCAGGGATCTTCTCATAAGGACGGCGTGTCTCCGAAAACCACACTATATCCCAAACGAGGCCACTTGCGTTATATGATCTAGGATCGACGTTCGAATTGGAGAAGATCACCTTGGTCCTGCGTAGAATCATTTCGCCTTCCGTGCCCCTGCTTTTGAGTTTGACCGCGTTCACCGCCTTTGCCCAGCGGGGCGGCGGAGACTGGATGACTAGCGGCTTCGACGCCCAGCGATCCTTTTGGGTCCGCAACGATGGCAAGATCTCGACACAATCGATGAGCAAGCCCGGCTTCGAGCTCGTTTGGAAGGTGAAGCCGACCAACGCGGCGCGGCAACTGAACACTCTTATGCCGCCGGTTCTGGTCGACTTTTTTATTGGCCATCGTGGATTTCGCGCGCTTGGATTTTTCGGTGGCAGCAATGACACCGTGGTGGCCTATGATCTCGATCTGGCGCGTGTCGAATGGGCCAATAGCCATGCCGTCGCGGGTGCCGCGAAGCCTGGCACGCTGGCTTGCCCAGGCGGTTTAACGTCCTCTGTGACCCGGCCCACCGGGCTTGGCTATCCGCCCGTCCCGACCGGCTCTAGCGCTGGCCGCGGCACCCCGGCCAAGGGTGGCGTCGGCGAGCCTTACGAAGGCGCGTTGACGTTGAAGAACGTGCCGACGCCGCGTCCGCAAGCTCCTCGTCCGGTGCCCGCCGCCAAGCCCGGGGCCGAGGCTCCGAATCCGTTTTCCCCGCGCGTGCAATGGGTGAACTCTCTCAGCGGCGACGGCAAGCTGCATTCGGTTTATTTGGGCAATGGCGCGGAGCCCGCCCCGGGAATTTCGTTTCTTCCGGCCGGGGCCAACGCCCAGGGGCTCGTGGTGGTTGACCGCTTTGCCTATGTTTCGACGACGAACAGTTGTTCAGGCGTGGCCAACGGAGTATGGGCCGTCGGCATCGATACGAAGAACGTGACGAAGTGGACGACTCCGGCCGACGTTGCAGGAATTGTCGGCCCGGCGATTGCGCCGGATGGCACGGTGTACGTTACCGCTGGCAGCGAGTTGGCGGCCCTTCAGTCGAAGACTTTGGCCGCAAAGGGATCCTTCCAATCGACCGTGGGCGAGTTCACCTCTTCGCCGGTCGTGTTCGACTTCAAGGGTAAGGACATGGTGGCGGCGACCTCCGCGCAGGGTCACTTGCAGGTGGTGGATACGACGAAACTGGCGGCGGTCTACGCCCAGTCGCCGGTGTTTTCCGCACCCGGCTATCAGGCTGGCGGCGTCGCCAGTTGGCAGGATCCGGCCGGCAATCGCTGGCTGCTGGCACCGTCGGATAAGAACATTACGGCGTTTAAGCTAGGCGGCGAGGGCAAGCTCGAAGTGGCCTGGACCTCGCGGGAACTCATCTCGCCGCTGCCTCCGCTGGTGATCAACGGCGTCGTGTTCGCGCTCTCTTCGGGCGAGTTCCGCGGCAAGGATCTGAAGACGATCATTGCCAAGTCGGTGCCTGCGGTGTTGTATGCCCTGGACGGCGCGACGGGCAAAGAGCTGTGGAACTCGGGCAAGACGATTACTTCCTTTGTCCACAGCGGCGGATTGTCGGCGGGCGGGAGCCGCGTTTACGTCGGTACGTACGACGGCAACCAGTACGCTTTCAGCTTCCCGATTGAGCATTAAACTAGAAGTATGAGATACGGACTCGTCGTCGTTCTAACGCTGGCGGCCCAAGGTCAGCAACTCCCCGAGGGACCGGGCCAGGCAGAGACGGAAAAGCTGTGCAAACAGTGCCATGAAGTAGCGCGGTCGATCTCCCCGCGGCAGGACCGAGGCGGATGGGATAAGACGATGACGCGGATGTCGGCGTTCGGTATGAAGGCCACGGATGCGGAGTACACGGCGGTGGTCGACTACTTGGTGAAGCATTTTCCGCCTGAAGCGGTGGAGCGCATCAACGTCAACACGGCGTCGGCGATTCAGCTCGAAAGCGGCTTGAATCTGAAGCGGTCGCAAGCTTCGGCGCTGATTGCCTGGCGCAAGGAGCACGGGAGTTTCAAGTCGATTGATGACCTGATGAAGGTGCCCGCGTTGTCCGCGGCCAAGCTCGAAGAGAAGAAAGATCGAATCGTTTTTTAATTGCCATGAAGAAATTTCTGCCCGTTGCGATGGCCGTGTTTGCCGTAGCCTGTGCGAAGGCTCCGGAACCGGTCGCTAAACCCAGTTACTTGGTTTATGTGACCAACGAAGGGTCCGGAGATCTGACGGTGATCGACCCTTCGAAGCCGGAGTCGATCGCGACGATTCCGCTCGGGAAGCGGCCGCGCGGAGTGCATGATTTTGGCGGGCAGATTTTCGTGGCGTTGAGCGGTTCGCCATCGGCACCTCCGGGCGTCGATGAGAGCACGTTGCCGCCGCCGGATAAGTCGGCCGACGGGATCGGCGTCGTGGATCTGGCTCAGGGGAAAACCGTCCGCAAGTTTTTCGGCGGCTCCGACCCGGAACAGTTCGCGATCAGTCGCGATGGGGCAGTGTTGTACGTGGCCAATGAAGACGCGTCGGGCCTCAGCATCATCCGCATCGCCGATGGTAGCGTCGTGAAGAGCGTCCCGACCGGCGAAGAGCCTGAAGGCGTTACGCTGAGCCCGGACGGCAAGGTCGTCTATGTGACGTCAGAGAATGACGGTACTGTGTCCGCCGTCGATACCGCCGCCGGGACCGTGATCAAGGTGATGAAAGTGGGTCGTCGGCCTCGGTCGGTGGCGGTGATGCCCGATGGTAAGCGGGCCTACGTCACGAACGAAAATGATGGCAATCTGTCGATTCTCGATCTGGTGAAGCTAGAAGCGGTCGGCACCGTGGCCGTTGAACCGGGGATGAAACCGATGGGCACAGCCTTGACGCGAGACGGTAGTCGACTTTACGTCAGCACAGGGCGCGGTAAAAAAGTTTTGGCGATCGATACGAAAACGGACAAGGTAACGGCCTCGGTCGAAGCCGGGCAGCGGCCTTGGGGCATCACCCTTTCGCCCGATGAAAAGTTGCTGTTCACGGCGAATGGACCGTCGAACGATGTCTCCGTGATTGACGTCGCGACGATGACCGTGGTGCGTAAAGTGAAGGCCGGGGACAAGCCGTGGGGCGTTATTACGATCGGACAGTAGAACATGCGTTGGCTGGTTTTCATTACGCTCGTCTCGGTCGTCGGCTGCACGAAGCCGAAGGCTGACTTCATGGGCGTTGCCGTTCCTCTGGAGACGCCGTTGGGCTTGCCGCCGGTGCCGGATCCGGCTCCGGCGGCGGCCGTCGCCTTGGGTAAGTCGCTGTTTTTCAGTCCGGCGCTTTCGGTGGATGGCTCGGTGGCCTGTGCCACCTGCCACCAGCCGGAGAAGGGCTTTGCGGATCCGCGCGCGGGGTCGGAAGGTGTGAAGGGGGCACGGGGAAATCGCAATGCGCCGTCAGTTTGGAACGCGGTGTATCAGAGGAGCCAGTTCTGGGATGGTCGAGCCAAGACGTTGGAGGAGCAGGCCTCCGGTCCGATGCTGAACGCGAACGAAATGGGTCACACGTCGAACAGTGTCGTCGCCAGCGTAAAGGCCGATCCGAAGTTCCTTGAAATGGTGGCGGCGGCCTACGGCGACGACACGGTGACCATGGAGCGGATTGCGAAAGCTTTGGCCGCCTACGAGCGAATTCTCGTGCGTGGAAACTCGCCGTTTGATCGGTTCGTTTTTGGGGGCGATCAGGCCGCGCTGTCCGACGAAGCGAAGCGCGGCCTGGAACTCTTTCGCGGCAAGGCAAACTGCGCGACGTGCCACGTCATTGGGAAGGACTACGCGCTCTTCACGGATCACCAGTTCCACAATTTGGGTGTCGGCATGGATGCGACCGGAGAGTTGACCGACCTTGGCCGCTTCAAGATTACTGGGCAGGAGCGGGATAAGGGGGCCTTTCGCACTCCCAGCCTGCGCAACATCGCCGAGACCGCGCCATACATGCACGATGGCAGCTTGAAGACGCTGAAGGAGGTCGTCGACTTTTACGTCGGCGGAGGCAACGCCAACCCGCAACTGGATCCGCTGCTGCGTCCGCTGACAATGTTCACGCGCCAGGAGCGAGCCGATCTGGTCGTGTTCCTTGAATCGCTGACTGGTGAGGTGAAGCCGTGAAGCACTGGATGCTCGGATTCGTTTTGCTGTTGGCCGCTTGCGGGCCGAAAACGCCCGAGCCCGGCGTCCGGGTCACTGGGCGCGTCGAATATTCGGGAGCTCGGCGGGAGACCAAAATCGTCTCGATGGAAGCCGAAGCCGACTGCGAAAAATTGCATTCCAAGCCGGTGGAAGAACAGTTGATTGCCGTGGCCGCGGACGGTGCCTTGGCAAACGCTTTCGTCTATATCCAGTCCGGGCTCGAAGGCAAAACCTTCGCCCCGGCGACCGGTTCGGTGATGTTGGAACAGAAGGGCTGTCAGTTCGTTCCACGCGTGCTGGCGTTGCGGACGGGCCAGACGTTGGCGGTGAGAAACGCCGATCCGGTCTCGCATAACATCCACCCCACTCCAAAGGAAAATCGCGATTGGAATCAGCAACAGCCACCGGGCGCGCCGGACTTGCAGCGCCGCTTTGCCAGGCCGGAGATTATGGTGCCGGTGAAGTGCAACGTGCATAACTGGATGCGCTCCTACATCGGCGTGCTTGACCATCCGTTCCTGGCCGTGACCGATGGCAAGGGCGAGTTTGCGTGGCCGGGTTTACCGCCGGGCCAATACACGCTGGCGGTGTGGCACGAGTCACTCGGCTCGCTGACGCAGACGTTGACGGTAGCGCCCGGGGTGTCGGCGGCGGTAACGCTGCGGTATCGGGATTAGAGACGATATTGTCCGGATCAAGAACTTTTAGCGCGGGGCTTTCATAGCTAAGCAGAAGACTACTTGAGCAGTGGATGTATGGTCGGGCCGCGTCAAGCACTGGAGAAACTCCTCTTTCACTTCCGCGTAGTCCGCGCCCAGGAAATCTTGAAGTAGCTTCATATTGCCAAAGCGTCTCTGCCACGCGTCCGCCACGTCGGTCTCGGCAGGTCCATCAAACGAGAACTCGCGATCTTGAACCGCTAGCGAGCAAAGTCGACGAAATACGCAGCAGTGAAACTACACCAAATACCGTCCACCGACAATCCAAAATCGACTTTCGCCCGTAAGTCAGCGTCGCGGAACTCGGCGTTGGGGATCTGCCGTGATCGAGCAAATTGGAGCAGTTCTTCTTTTGCATCGAACCCGATTAATTGTGCCCCGGAGGCCACCAGCTCAGAGGCCAAATCGCCTACCCCGCATCCCAAATCCAAGATGGTTTGGCCCCTGATCGAGGGAAGTGATTCGAGGCTAGTTTGCCAGTTTCGCCATTCAAACTGCCGTCTATAGTTAGCTGCGAGTGGCATCATGCTATTAACATCCTAGCTTGTCGTTGGTGTGGAAGTTAGCAGCACTCGCCGAGTCGAAGATCGGGCGTCAAGCCTCGCGCCAAATCGTGCG
>JANODS010000807.1:0-1630 GCA_031412835.1 Acidobacteriota bacterium
GGCGTCCTCCAGCAAGCGTTCAAGAAACTCCGGCCCGGCTTCAAGGAACGCGGCGTCATTCAAAGCGAAGTCACCGGCCGCCTCACTGAATCCCTTGGCGGCGCCCGCGTCATCAAGGGTTACCACGCTGAGGAGCGCGAAGAACAGGTCTTCCGAAAGGGCGCTGACCGCCTGCTCAACAATATCCTGCAATCGCTCGGCGGCGTCTCGGTACTCTCGCTTTCGGCCACCCTCCTTATGGGCATCGTCGGCTCCCTCGTCATGTGGATGGGTGCCGGTCAGATCATCGCGGGCACCATCACGCTCGGTGGCTTCGTCACCTTCACGGCTTTTCTCGCGTTCCTCGTCGCTCCAGTCTTCCAAATCGTCAACATCGGCACCCAGTTGACCGAAGCCATGGCCGGCCTCGAACGAACCCGAGAGATTCTGAACGAACCCCGCGAGCAGGATGACCCGCGCCGCACCGTCGCCCTAGGGCCCATCAACGGCGAAGTCCGCTTCGACGACGTGACGTTTCAATACGAGGAGAACAAGCCGGTTCTCCAGCACGTCAGCTTCGTCTCTTCGCCCGGCACCATGACGGCCCTCGTTGGCTCCTCCGGCTCCGGAAAATCTACCACCATCGGCCTCATCGCGGCCTTCTATGTCCCCAACTCCGGTCGCGTCACCATCGACGGCGTCGACCTCTCGACCGCGGTCTTATCGAGCTACCGAACGCAAATCGGCGTCGTCCTCCAAGAGACATTTCTGTTCGACGGCACCGTCCGCGAGAACATCGCGTTCTCAAAACCCAATGCCTCTGACGAGGATGTCATGCGCGCCGTCAAGATGGCCCGCGTCGATGAGTTCTGCGAAAAGTTCCCCGAGAAGTACGAGACCATCGTCGGCGAACGCGGCGTGAAACTCTCCGGCGGCCAACGCCAGCGCGTCTCTATCGCCCGAGCCATTCTCGCCGATCCGCGCATTCTAATCCTCGACGAAGCCACCAGTTCGCTCGATAGCGAGAGCGAGGCGCTGATTCAGGAAGCGCTCAACTTTCTCATGAAGGGCCGGACGACGTTCGTCATTGCCCATCGGTTGTCGACCATTCGCAAGGCCGATCAAATTCTGGTGGTCGAAGCCGGCGAGATCGTCGAACGCGGAACGCACTCGGAACTGTTGGCCATCGACGGCCGCTATCGCGAACTGTACGAGAAGCAGCACGGCCTGGAGAAGAACCTCTTCCTAGCGCCCGGCGAAGGCGACGCGTAGCGCCGCCGCCGCGCTCGCCACGGCCTCCCGCGCCTGGGCAAACTCGCCCGTCATCAACGCAAACCCGTGCACCATGCCCGCGTAGTCATGGTGCTCCAACGGTACCCCAGACAACCGAAGCTTATCGGCGAACGCCAAGTTCTCCTCCCGCAGCGGGTCCACCTCCGCCGTCACCAAATACGTCGCCGGAAACAGCCCGAACTCGGCCGCCAGCAAAGGCGACACCCGCGGGTCAGTCCGCTGCTGATCGGCGTACGCCTCCCAGCCCCGCTGCATGTCTTCCGCATTCGGCCACGGCCCCGCCGGCACCACTTGTCGACTCGTGGCATCCAGCATCGGGTAGAACAACATCTGCCAACCCAACGCCGGCACCGCTCCC
>JANODS010000808.1:0-3891 GCA_031412835.1 Acidobacteriota bacterium
GCGAGGGGACGACGGAGAAGATACGTACGCCGCCGGCGGTGTCGGCGAGAGTGATGGGCTTGGAGGCGGCGTCAACAGCCGAGAACTCGGGGGCTCGGTCGCCGACCTTCAGTTCGGGGCCGGAGAGGTCTTTGGGGTTACCGCGCATAGTAATAGCACCGGGACGATTCATAACATCACTATAGCGGATGTAGACTGGAAGGCCGATGGAGAATAGCTGGGAAAAGGTCGTAGGGTTGGCGGTGGCGGCGCTGGGCGGGGCGGCGGTGGGGATCGACCGACAGCGGCAGGGGGACGAGTTCGCGGGGGTACGGACATTTACCCTGCTGGGCGGGTTGGCGGGGGCGGCGGGGATTTTGTGGACGGGATACGCGGCGCTGGCGGTGGCTTTGTTAGCGGGGGCTGTGGGGTTGGTGGTGGCGGCGTATGTGCGGGTGGGCCGCAAGGACGCGGGGGCGACGACGGAGGCGGCGGCGTTGGTGGTGTTGGCGGCGGGGGTATTGGCTGGTTTGGGGGAATGGAAGTTGGCGAGTGGGATGATTGCGATGACGTCGGTGCTGCTGGTGGAGAAATCGAGGCTGCATGGATGGGCGGAGCGTTTGCCGGAGGAGGGGTTGCGGTCGGGATTGCGATTTGGGTTGATGGCGCTGGTGGTGTTGCCGCTGCTGCCGGAGGGGCCATATGGGCCGTGGGGCGGGGTGAGGCCGCGGGAGTTGTGGATTGTCGTGCTGTTGATTTCGGGGTTAAACTTTTTGGGCTATGCGGCGCGGGCGATGGTGGGTCCGGGGAGGGGATATGTACTATCGGGGTTGTTAGGGGGGCTGGTTTCGTCGACGAACGTGACGCTGTCGTTTGCGCGGACGAGCGAGACGGCGGCGGGAGCGTTGGGGGTAATTACGGCGTGTACGGTGATGTACTTGCGCGTAGGGGTGGCGACGGCGATTTTGAATCCGGGCCTGGCTTGGGTGGTGTTGCCGTATGTGGCGATTCCGGCGGCGGTGGGGATGGGGTTTGCGGGGTGGGGGTTGTATCGGGACCGGGCTTCGGGGGGGAGTAGTGAGTTGGGTTCGAACCCGCTACAGGTGGGGGCGGCGCTGCAGATGGCGGTGTTGTTTCAGGCGGTGTTGTTTGGATTGCAGTGGGCGCGGCAGTGGTGGGGCGGCGCCGGGTTGGTGGTCTCGGGGGCGGTGCTGGGGTTGACGGACGTTGACGCGTTGACGATGGCGATGGCGAAGGCGTCGGAGGAGACGGGGACGGCGGCGTTGGCGGTGGCGGTGGGGTGCGCGGCGAATACGGTTTTCAAGCTGGGGATTACGATGGTGGTGGGCCGGGGGGAGTTTCGGCGAGTGGCGGCGGGGGGATTTATCGCGCTTTTGGTGGGCGCGGGGGTGGCGATTCTGCTGGGCCGTTAGACGCTAAGAACGGGGCAGGGGGCGGAGCGGATGAGGTCGTGGGCGTTGGAGCGGAGGCGACCGAGGACGCCTTGGATGCGGCCGCGACCGATGAGGAGGAGGTCTGACTGATGGGTGGCGATCGCGTTCTGGACGCCTTCAACGAGGGTGGGTTCTTCGAGGATTTCGAGGTACTCGGGGAGGTCGAGATCGGCGGCGATGGATTGGTAGTGCTCCAGGGCCGCTTCGTGGACCACTTGATGAGCACGGTCGGCAGTGGCGCTAGGGAAGTTGGAGCTGGAGGGGTGCCAGTAGACGACGCGGAGCGGGGCTTTGAACTGCTGGGAAATCTTGACGGCGGCTTGGAGAACCTTCTGGGTTTGGGGGCCGCAATCGATGGCGCAGAGGATGTGTTTGGGGACGGGGGAGGTGAGGGGAGTTTCGGCGTGGGCGCTGGTCCAGACGGGGATCTCACTATCGTGGAGGACGCTGGCGACGACGGAGCCGAGGAGGAGTTGGCGGAAGCGGGTATAGCCGTGGGTGGGGAGCATGATGAGGGAGATGCCGTTGGCGGCGGCGTAGTCGGTGATGGCGGGGCCGGGGCGGCCGTCGAGTTGGAGGCGGCGGACGGCGACATCGGGGAAGGCATGGGGGAGGAAGGCGTCGAGTTGGCAGTGCGAGGCTTCGCGGAGAGTGGCTAGTTCGGCGACAAGGTTGGGATAGTCTATGGCGAGGAAGGGGGTTTCGTGGACGTGGAGGAGGGTGACGTCGGAGCGGGAACGGACGGCCCAGCCGTGGACGGCGGGGGCGATGTTCGAACAGGGGGTGGAGAAGTCGACGGGGAAGAGGATGTGGGGCATGGGATTAGCTCAGGAGTGACCTTATCAGTGTACCGTGGACGTCGGTGAGACTTACTTCGCGGCCGCCGAAGCGGTAAGTGAGTCTCTTGTGGTCGAGGCCGAGAGTGTGGAGGATGGTGGCGTGTAGATCGTGAACCTCGGTGATGTTTTCGACCGATTTCATGCCCATTTCATCGGTGGCCCCGTAAGTTAGGCCGCCCTTGATGCCACCGCCGGCCATCCAGATGGTGAAAGCGGTTTCGTGGTGGTCGCGGCAGTCGGGTTTTGGGGCGTGGGGGGTGCGACCGAACTCGGTGGCCCAGACGATTAGGGTCTCTTTGAGCAGACCGCGGGAGGCGAGATCCTTAATGAGGCCCGCGATGGGTTGGTCCGTGATGCGGGCGTTGCCTTCGTGGCCCTTTTTGAGTTCGGAGTGTTGGTCCCAGGTGCCGTTGTCGCCGCCGTAGACTTCGGGGCAGGTGATTTCGACGAAGCGGACGCCGGCTTCGACGAGGCGGCGGGCGCGGAGGCATTGGAGGGCGTAATTGCGTTGGTGGCGGTCGCCGACTTCGAGGCCGTAAAGGGCCTTGGTGGCGGGGGATTCCTTGTCAAGATTTAAAACGTCGGGGACCACCGATTGCATCGTGTAGGCCATTTCGTAGTTGCGTATGGCGGAATCGATGGCGTCGTCGTTGCGGGTGGTCGAGAGGAATTGGCGGTCTTGTTGGAGGAGGGCGTCAAGCTTGGCGCGTTGGATTTTGGGGTCTTTGTCGGCGGGGTCGATGTTGAGAACGGGCTTGCCTTCGGCTTGCATGGCGGTGGCTTGATAGGTGGCGGGGAGGAAGCCGTTGGAGAAGTTTTCGAGGCCGCCGGGGGGTACGGCACCGGCGTGGAGGAGTACGTAGCCGGGGAGGTTTCTGTTCTCGCTGCCGAGGGCGTAGTTGACCCAGGAGCCGAGGCTGGGGAAGCCGCCGGTGTTGCGGCCGGTGTGCATGAGTAAGTTGGCGCGGGGATGGAGCGGGAAGCCGGACACCATGGAGCGGACGATGGCCATGTGGTCGACGCAGCTGGCTAAGTGGGGCAGTAAGTCGCTGACCCAGGTGCCGGATTGGCCATGTTGCTTGAATTTCCAGGGGCTGGCGACCCATTTGCGATTGGTTTCAGCTTTGGCTCCGACTTGGTAGAAGCCGGAGAAGGATTGGCCGTCGAGGGTGGCGAGTTTGGGTTTGGGGTCAAAGGTATCGACGTGAGAGACGCCGCCGGGCATGAAACAGAAGATGACGTTCTTGGCGCGGGCCGGGAAGTGGGGCTTGCCGGCGAGGAGGCTGGCGAAGGCGGTGTAGCCGAAACCGAGGGAGGCGGATTGGAGGGCTTGGCGGCGGGTCATCGTAGGTAAACAAATTCCTTGAGGTTGAAAAGGGAGTGAGCGATATCCTTCCAAACAGGTCGGCTGGAGTGGAGCTTGTCGGGGGCCACTTTTTGGTGGCTGGCGAGTTCTCGGGCGTGGCCGAGAAAGCGTTCGAGTTCGGCGGGGGAGGGGGGGCGGCTGTGGGCTTGGCGCAACATGGCGGTGAGTCGGGCTCCGGCGGTGGGGGCGGGTTGGGTGAGGAGGCGATCAGCCCAGACGCCGGCTTGGTCGAGGACGAAGGGGTCGTTCAAGA
>JANODS010000809.1:0-3276 GCA_031412835.1 Acidobacteriota bacterium
GTCCAGCCGCATCTATACGGGTAGCCTCTATGCGGTCGATACGATTCGACTCGGGCGCTCCATCAACCTGACCGTTTCCGGTCGTTTCAATCGAACCACGATCGACAATCGGGACCGGATTCAGCCGTTGGTCGGGACCGGCTCGCTGACGGGTTCGCATGTCTATCGCCGCTTCAACCCCAGCGTTGGTTTTACCTACCGGGGCCTCTACGCGAGCTACAGCGAAGGAAGCCGCGCGCCCACGGCCATTGAGCTGGGCTGCGCCGACCCCGCGTCGCCTTGCCGCCTGCCGAACGCGCTGGCGGGCGATCCGCCGCTGCTGCAGGTGGTGACCCGGACGGTGGAAGCAGGCGTCCGCAGTACAGGGGAGGGACGGGTTCGCTGGAACCTCGGGTGGTTCCGGGCCGACAACCGGAACGACCTGCTCTTCGTGGCGTCGCCGCAGACGGGCTTCGGCTACTTCAAGAACTTCGGGCAGACGCTGCGGCAGGGCTTGGAAGCTGGGATTAGCGCGCGGATCCGCCGGGTCACGCTGGGGACGAACTATACGTTTCTCGACGCCACGTTTCGCAGCCCGGAGATCGTGAACGGCCGGGCTAATAGTTCCAATCAGGCGGGGCTGATTGCGATCATTTCCGGCCAGCGGATTCCGCTGGTGCCGCACCACATGACGAAGGCGTATGCCGACGTGCAAGTGACATCGAAGCTCGTCGTGAATCTGGGCGTCGTGGGCATTTCTGGCGCTATCGCGCGGGGCAACGAAAACGGCCAGCATCAGCCGGACGGCCGCCTGTTTATCGGCCCCGGCTCCAGCCCCGGCTACGCGGTGGCCAACCTGGGCGGCCGTTATGAGCTCCACCGGCGGGTGGAGTTTTTCGCCCAGGTCAATAACCTGCTGGACCGCCGATACTACTCCGGTGCTCAACTCGGCCCGACGGGATTCACTGCTGAAGGGAGCTACGTTGCTCGTCCCTTTCCTTCGGTGGCGGGGGAGTTTCCTGTGCGCCAGGCGACGTTCTACGCGCCGGGCGCGCCGCGCGGAATTTGGGGTGGGATGCGGCTGCGCTTTTAGTTTCCGAGCATTCGGCGTACTATGAACCCAAAGAGGGTTCACTCCGTATGTCTCGATTCTTTGTATTCCTGGCTGCCGCCACCGCGCTGTTCGGGCAGACCAGCGGCACCATCAGCGGCTCCATCGCCGACCAAAGCGGGGCGGCCGTGGCGAACGCTCAGGTGGTCGCGACGAGAAGCACGACGAACGAAAAGCGGCAGGCCGTTTCGTCTGCCTCCGGGCAGTATTCGTTCCCGTTCCTCGCTCCGGGGGAGTACCGGATTGAAGCGTCGATGGCGGGGTTTTCCACGAGCGTCGCCAGCGCCGTGCTGGGCGTTACGGAACGCATCGCGGTAAACCTGGTGCTGAGCCCCGCCGGGGTGACCGAGAAGATCGAGGTCTCGGCTGCCGCGCCGCTGTTGCAGACCGAATCCGCCGCGTTGGGGCGGGTCGTGGATGGCAATGCGATGAAGGAGCTTCCGCTTTCGTCCCGGAACTTCACTCAACTGCTGGCGTTGTCGCCGGGGACGTCGGGGCCGCTGAACGACGCTGGCGCGCTCGGCCGCGGGACCCAGAACATCTCGTCTGGCGGGGCTCGGCTCGGGTCGAACTCGGTCTACATCGACGGCGTCGATTCGGTGAATATCCATAGCAATACGTCGAATGAGAACGCCTTCGCCTCGAACGGCTTGGTCGCTCCCTCGCCCGAGGCGATTCAGGAGTTCAAGGTGCAGACGGGTCTTTACGATGCTCAATCCGGGCGGAGCGGCGGTGCCGCGGTCGTCCTGGTCACTCGCTCTGGCACGCCGCAGTTCCATGGCACGCTGTTCCACTTTTTGCGGAACGAAGCCTTGAATGCGAACAGCTTCTTTTTCAACTCCACGGGCCAGGCCCGACCGGTGCTGAAGCAGAACCAGTTTGGCGGCAACCTGGGCGGCCCGGCGATTAAGAACAAGACGTTTTTCTTCTTTTCGTACCAAGGTACGCGGCAGCGCAACGGCCTGTCTGGCTCCAGCTCGCTGAACTTGCCTTTGATTCCGCTGGATCGTACGCGGGCCTCGCTGGGCCGCGCGTTCACTGGTTTGCGCGGGACGCGCGGGGGCCCCACTATTTCGGCCGACGGGTCGAACATCAATCCGGTGTCTTTGGCGTTGTTGAACCTGAAACTGGATAATGGCCAGTTCGTGATTCCGTCGCCGCAACAGGCGGTGGCCGGGGTCAACTACGCCGTCTCCATTCCGGCCCGCTACGAAGAGAACCAGTACATCACCAACGCCGACCACCAACTGTCGAGTAACAACCGACTGATGTTTAAGTCGATCATTTCGGGCCAGCCGGCCTTCCAGCCGCTTCCCGCCGCGACGGTGCCGGGCTTCGGCACCACGCAGGATTTCAAGAGCCGGATCATGAGCTTGACCGACACCCACATCTTCACGCCGAACCTGGTGAACGAAGCGCGGATGGGGTTCAGCCGGCTGCTGGGCGTGGTGCTGCAAGAGAGCAAGATTCCGCTGAGCGCGATCGGTATGCAGCGCTTCAACGTAAAGGACTTCCCGGACATTCCGCAGATCATCGTCACGGGCGTTTTCAGCCTCGGATATAGCGTGAACGCTGACCAGGGCGTGGCGCAGGACACCTACCACTTCGTGGACACCCTGTCGTGGATCCGGGGCAAACACCAGGTCCGGACGGGCGTCGAGACGCGCCGGTATGTCGACGATTACTACTCCAACAACCGATTCCGGGGCACGATGAGCATGCAGAGCTTCGGCGACTTTTTGACCGGCCTGCCGGGTACGCCCGTCACGCAGGGCGGTAACGGCACGGGCTTTAGCAACATTAATACGTCGAGCGTCGCGAGCGGCGTCACGGACCGGATGGACCGCATTACGGATCTTGCGATGTACGTCCAGGATGACTGGAAGGTGACGTCCCGGCTGTCGTTGAACCTCGGGCTCCGTTGGGAATACCTCGGGTACGCCGTCGATAAGCAGGGGCGCAACGGCAGCTTCGATACTCGGCTGTACCAAGCGCCGCCGGTGGGCGGCTTCACCAGCGCCGGGTTCGTCCAGGCTGGTTCTTCGCAGAAGCCTATCCCGGGTATCCCGAAGGTCGCGAACACCTTGCTCGATTCCGAGCCCAATCGGAACTTCGCGCCGCGTTTTGGCTTTGCTTACAAGCTCTCCGAAAAAATCGCGCTGCGCGGCGGGTACGGCATCTACTAT
>JANODS010000810.1:0-1130 GCA_031412835.1 Acidobacteriota bacterium
ACCCGTAACTGATTCAAATTCACATCCGGCACCCCCAACCGCGTCAACTTAGACCCTAAGTAACCCACCTCCCCACTCCAATGCTCCCCCCACGTCTTCTGCACCGACAAATTACACTGCTGAGCATACCCGCACCCATTGTCCCGCTGCACTCCAAACACCCCCTGCTGCGCCCCTACTCGCGGACCCGCCGACAACAGAAACGCCGGCGAAGCATTGTCCAACGCCTGCTGTCCCAACGTCTGAATCAACGGAAACAACGGGGTCGTGAATGGGGTCGTAATCCCAGCTTGCTCAATCCACGTCACCCCATACCCCGCCCTCACAACGAGCGTCTCCCCCACCTTATACGCCACCCCCAACCGAGGCGCGAAGTTCAACCGCTCCAACTCCCGAGCCGTCTTCACTGGCTCCATCCGCTCCGTCACCAGGTTGAAAACCTGCGTCCCTCCCCCCAACACCGTCGATGGAAAATTCAACGTGTAGCGCACCCCAAAGTTCACCGAAAGCCTCCGCGAAACCCGCCAATCGTCCTGCCCAAAAAACTCCGCCACTCGTGCCCGCGGTCGGGTCACCGCCGGCTGTAAATCAATGCTGAACCGCGCCACCTGCCCCAGTAAAAACGAAGCCACACTATTCCCCGTAAACAGGTTCGAAAACTGATAATTCCCCGTCGGATTCGCCGGCTGCAACACATCCAACCGCACCCACCGCAAATCCATCCCCAATTTCCAACTGTGCCCGCCCCGCACCCCGGCGTAGGTATCGAGTAACTGCGTCACGGAAGTCATAAACCGCGCGTTTCCATTTGCGGAGGGTCCAATCTGTTGCCATCCCACCAAGTCAAATGTCGGGAGCACGTCCGCGAATGAACTCACCGGCACATTCGGAATCTCCAACGCCGCGCTCCCCCGCAGCGACGCCCGTTGAAATCGACGCGTTGTATACCCAAACCGAATCTGATTCACAGCGTTCGCCGACCGGTTCCAAGTATGCTCCCCCGCTATACTATCGGCCCTGGTCAGGGTAACTCCAGAAAGTACATTCCCGCTGCCATCCGGCAACGGACTCACCGGTCGATTTTCATCTCGCAAGAACGAGTAACGGCCAAACACCCGCTGCCGCGCCCC
>JANODS010000811.1:0-1056 GCA_031412835.1 Acidobacteriota bacterium
CAAGCCTTCCAGCGATAACATCCAGAAAAGCTTATTCTTTCCGTTGAACAGCTTCGGAATCAACACCGGGCCATCCACCCGAAAGCCGAACGTATTGTTCTTGTACGCGGGCTTGCGAATCCCGACCGAATTTCGCGAGTATCCGTTCGCTATCAATTTTTCATTTTTGAAAAATTCGAACAACTCCCCGTGAAACTGGTTCGTGCCGCTGCGAATGTTGATCGATGTCGTCCCTCCGCCCACCCGGCCATACTGCGCATCGTAGGTGTTCGTAATTACGTTTACTTCTTCAATCGCCTGAAGCGCCGGCGCAAACGAAGCGCCCCGGTTACCTCGGGTCGAAGTCAGGCCGTCGAGCAATACTTCGTTCTCCCCGCTTCGCCCGCCGTTAATCGAAACACTGTTCATGTTCCCGAACGCGTAGAGCTCAAAGTTGCCCCAATAGTTGCTCGTCTTCGTCACCCCGGGCAGCGTGTACTGAAACTGAAACAAATTGCGTCCCGCCGTCGACATATCCGCAATCAATTTCTGATCAATCGTTCCCGACCGCACCGCCGTCTCCGTCTGCAGCAACGGCGACGCCGCCGTCACCGTCACCCGTTCCGCCAACGAACCCACTTGCAGTTGCACATTCAGATTCACGCGGTCCACCGCGCTCAGTTGCAGCCCTTCGCGCGAAAGTGGCCGAAAGCCGTCCTTTTCAAATCGGATCACATAAGCGCCCGGCGGCAGGAAGGGCGTCACATATCGCCCGGATTCATTGGTCACCGCGCCGTATTCCACCTTCCGGTCGACGCTCTGCGCCGTCACCTTCACCCCGGGGATCGACGCCCCGGAGGCGTCGTTCACGTCTCCCGAAATCACGGCCCGAAACTCCTGGGCGTTGACCGCCACTGTCAGAAATAGCAATCCAAGCAGCATTCGCATCTTGAGACGATAGCAGATGCAAGTTACGAAGTGTTGACAGGAACCGTTGCGGTCAACCGCCGATCTTACAGCCCAGCCTGCGACGATTCCATCATGAAGGCTAATTCGACGCTGATCGCTTCGGCATCG
>JANODS010000812.1:0-3552 GCA_031412835.1 Acidobacteriota bacterium
AAGTTTTATCCCCGCCAAGTCTTTAAAGACACCGTCGCGATCTTCGTCACGTTCGCGGTTCTGTTCGCGCTGGCGATAGCGGTTCGCGTCCCGCTGGGCAAACTCGCCGACCCCACGGATGTCTCCTTCATCCCCCGCCCCGAGTGGTACTTTCTCTTCCTGTTCGAAGTCCTGAAATATTTCGAAGGGCCGCTAGAAATCGTAGGCAGCATGGTGCTGCCGGGTATCGCTGTGATGCTGCTTTTCCTCACGCCGTTTATCGACCGCGGGAAGGCCATTCGCCTTCGCCAACGCACCGGTGCCATTGGCGTCCTCCTGCTGGCGGTCATCGGCTGGGGCGGACTCACCGCCGCCGCGCTGTCCTCCACCCCCCATCGCGACGCCTGGAAAGGCTTCTCCGCCGAAGAGATGGCCGCCGTGGGCAATTTCCGCCGAGCCGATTGTTGGAAATGTCACGCGACGAGCCCTGGCGAATCCCGCCCCGGCCCGAACCTGGCTGACATCGCCGTTCTTCGGGATCGCGACTGGCTCGTGAAGCACTTCAAAGACTCGAGCGGCGAAGCCGGCCGCTCGATGCGCGAAGTCCAATGGAAGCAACTCGCCACCTTCCTCCCCAAACTCGATGACGAAAACGTCGCCAGCCTCCACGCCATTCCCCAAACCTTGGTCGCCGGGGCGCTCGTCTACCAGCAGAATAACTGCGGCGCCTGCCACTTCATCAACGGCGCCGGCATGAAGACCGGCCCTCCCCTGAACGGCGTCGCCAAACGTTGGGACCGCAAGTGGATGGAAGAGCACTTCGTCGACCCGGAAACCAAATCGCCCGGCACCATCATGCCGGCTTACAAATTCTCCCCTGCCGACATGACCTCGATCCTGGATTACATGATGTATCTGACCGATTGAGTTCTAATTCGGTCCAGCCGATACGAACACTTTCAGGGTTTATCGGATCTATCCCAATAATGAATGCATCCGAAGATCCGGTGAGTCGCGTATCTACCGGGGACCTGACCTTACATCGCGATCTGAACACCCTGATCAACCTCATCGCTGCGGGAAATCCTGCCGCGCTTACTGAACTCCACGCCCAGGCAGGGCGTTACGTCAAAACGATTGTACTCCGAGTCGTCCGCAACGACGCGGAAGCGGAAGAGGTCGTCAACGACGTTTTTCAGCAGGTGTGGAAGTTGGCAAAATACTATGACCCCATGCGCTGCAACGCTCATGCCTGGATCGGGATGATGGCCCGGAGCCGTGCTCTTGATCGGTGGCGGACCATCGCTATCCGAAGTCGCGTCATCGAAACCCTGGCACATTTGCCCGAACACCCTTCGGCTCCCGCCAGCAGCCCGGAAAGCCTCGCGGTCGACGAACAAATCCGCAGTTGTATCCGCGTTTCGCTCGAACAACTTCCCGCTGAGCAACGCGAAGCGATCCATCTTGTATTCTACGAAGGCCTCAGCCACGCCGATGTCGCAGTCAAGTCCGGCCTCCCGCTCGGCACCGTGAAAACGCGGATCCGCCTCGGCCTGCTAAAATTACGCGAGCAGATGCCTGCGCCCCGTCCTATCTCCCAAGGAGTCGCTATTTGAACCGAGAGTCGATCGAAGATCAAGCTCTGCGCTACGCGACGGGCGACCTCAGTCCGAAAGAACGCGACGCCTTTGAATCCCTTCTCGCCGCTTGTGACCCAATCGCCATGGCGGAAGCCAAAACCTTTCTCGATATCGCCGAGTCTCTGCTGCCCCCCGCTCCGCTGCCTCCCGGATTTAGGATCACCCGCCAATCCCAGAACTCCGCCCGCCCTTCTCCCTATCCCGGCGTCAGTGTTGAGGTGCTCCATATCGACCGCAATGCCTGCACCGTCACCTCAATCTTGACACTCGAGCCGGGGGCGGAGTATCCCTCCCACCGGCACACCGTCGCCGAACAGTGTCTCGTGCTCTCAGGAGACGTCTCGACCGCCTCGCTTGAACTCACCGTCGGCGATTTTCAGGTTGCCGCCGCCGGCTCCACCCACAACATCATCACCTCCCGGGCCGGATGCCGACTGCTGATGATCTCCGGCATCCACGACGAGATCCTGGCCTAGCGAGTGACAATAGTTGTGTCGGGGTGGTACCGCTGCCAGTCGAACCAATAGCCCCAGGCGCGGACTACCAACGCCACCGCCAACTCGGTGGACCCTTGCGCCCGAAACGGCCGAATCACGTACATCGGGTACGCCACGCAGCCGAAGGCCACCGCCGTCATCACCGCCAAGCACCGGATCACTTGCCTATCGCCGCCTGCTGAAACGCCATCCGCACCGGGGAATCATCGGAGTTCGCAAAGCCCGCCCTCTGCACCATCAGCAGCAGCGCCACACCCTTCGTCGGGTCGATCCAGGCTTGCGTGCCGTACGCCCCGCCGTGTCCATGCGACCCCGGGCTTAGCATCGCGGTGACGCCCTGCGGTTCTCGCACGACGCACCACGTCAGCCCCCAAGCGTGCCCCGGCGTGAATCCGGTCTTCAAGTCGCCCGACTGGACCGTCGTCATCTGCCGCACCGACTCCGGCTTCAAATATCGCTTGCCGTCCAGCGTCCCCTGGTTCAAGATCATTCGCTGGAACCGGACATAGTCGGCCGCCGTCGAGAACAGCCCCCCATTGGCGGCCGGAAACGGCTCCGGGTCAAACCCAACGGGCAGCGCGGCGGCCACCAACTTCCCGGTGTCCTTGTCCCGTCGCACGGGTGCCACCAGCCGCGCCTTCTGTTTCGCCGTGGGGAAGAAGGTCGTGTCCTTCATGCCGAGCGGCTTAAACAAGCGCTTACCGAGAAATTTGTCAAACGGCATCCCCGAGGCCACTTCCACGAGATGCCCCAACGTGTTGATGCCGGACTGGCAGTACTTCCACTGGCTGCCCGTCGGAAACTGCAACGGCTTGCTGAGGTAGGCCGGGATCAGATCGCCCAGCTTTCGCGCGGCACCCCACTCGGCGGGCGTGGCCTCGGCTAAGCCGGAAGAGTGCGTCATCAGGTGCTTGATCGTGATTTGCGGATACTTCGAGAAGGCCGGGATATGCTTCGAAACCGCGTCGTCAACCGACAGCTTCCCCTCCTCCTGCAGCATCAAGATCGCCGTCCCCGCCACCGGCTTGGTCATCGACGCAATCCAAAAAATCGAGTCCGTCTTGACGTTGCCAATGGCGGCCAGATGGGTCACGCCGGTTCGTGACGCGACCGCTGTGACCGCGCCCGGCACCTCCTGCGCATCGATCATCTTCCGCATGGCGGCGGCGATCGCCGCGTCCTGCCCTACCAGCGTGAGCGGTGCGATTAAAAAAGCGAGCAGAGAGCGCATTGCGCCAGCGTATCATGAAGACTTGATTCAGCAAGATTGGACGAAACTGCGGGTCTTCCCGCTGGCCGAACGCAAGAGTTTAACCCGGGTCGAAGACATCTTGATCGACCCAGCCAGCCCTCCTGCCCCAACCCCGGCTACGACCTGCGCACAGGCCGTCGCCGCCGCGCGGGCCCGAGGAGCGGCGGTTGTCCTCTTCTACGGC
>JANODS010000813.1:0-2613 GCA_031412835.1 Acidobacteriota bacterium
TGAGTCCATGTCGAAGTTCATCAACAGCGGCAGTTGCTCCAGCGCCGCGTGCGACAACAAATGCGCCTCGTCACAGATCAAAATCGGATGCTGCTTTTTGCTTTGATTCAAACGCACGATGGCATCGGCGATCTGCCGCACCAAGTCACCACGGAAGTGCGCTGGAGTCAGGTCCAAGGCCACGGCGACTTGACGAAGTAAGTCGAGCGCCGAGCCATTAGTAAAGTGAAGATAGAGGATCTTATAGAGGTTAGGATGCAGCGCGGCGGTGAACACCCGCGCGGCGGTGGACTTACCCGCGCCCACCTCGCCGGTGAGCAGACCCGCGCCGGGATGAGCCGTCAGAAACTCTAGCCGGGTCTTGACCTGCTGCCAGGCCGCCGAGGCGAATAACTGCTTGGCGTCGGGGCTTTCGCCAAACGGTGTTTTCTTGAAGCCGAAGTACGATTCCCACATCACCGGTACGTCCTTCCATTGACGACGGCGTCGACCAGACGCGCCGCGCCCTCCAGTTTTCCGGCGTGGTAAATCTCTACTTGCGCCGTGTCGAGCGGATCGAAACGGACCTCGATGCGCTGGCCCGCCAGATGGGGCGGCGCTTCAAAAAAGCGGTTGTGCAGCACGAACGTGGAGTCGCGCCGCACGACGCGTTCGAGACGATGAAAGAACAAACGGCGCATGTCGGTGGTGGGCGGCAGTTGCCGGACCTGTTCGATGTCGCGTTGCCAGCGCAGCAACGGCGTGGTCTGCAGCGAGCTGTGCTCGCGGCGGTGATAGACGGTGTCGAGCCAGTGCCAGAGCCGCTCGTTCAACTGCTCGATCGACAGCAGCGCTTTAGGATCGAGCGAAGCCAGGAACTGCTCGCGCACCGAACGGAAGAAGCGTTCGATCTTGCCGCGGCCTTCGGGCTGATAGGGCGGGGTATGAATGATCAGGATGCCGATGGAGGCGGCGATGCGCGCCAGCTGGGGAGAGCGGTAAATCTTGGCGTTGTCCATATAAAGCCGGGTGGGGACGCCGCGCGCGGCGATGGACTGGCGCAGACAATCGAGAAAGGCGTCGAGCCCCTGGTTGGGATAGAACTGGCCGTGGGGAATGAGGCGGCTGGCGTCGTCGAGGGTAGCCTGAAGGAAGACCTGCATTTTGCCGCCGCCTGCGCGCTGGACCCAGGGACCGAAGAGCATGTCCGATTGCCAGGTCTGATTGGCGAACTCGGCTTCGTACTTTTTGTGGGCGGTGGCTTTGTCGAGCAGCAGTTGGCGTTCGGTGAGTCCGCGGGAGCGGAGGAAACGATAGAGCGTAGCCGGGGAGACCTCTGCTGGATTGTCGCCGCCGGCCAGGGCGAGATGATGCAGCAAGGCGGTACCGGTGCGATGGGGGCTTTCGCGTTTGAGCCGTTCGATGAGGGCGGCGTTTTCCGGGGTGATGGCGCGGAGTTGCCCGCGGTCTTGGCGGGGTTTGGGGGCGAGGGCGTCGAGCCCGTTGCGGCGATAGCGCATGGCCCAGTCGAGCAGGGTGTCGACTGAGACTTGGCGGCGGGTGGAATGGGGAACATCGTAGACGCGGGCGGCGATCTCCTGTGCGCGGCGGGTCAGTTCGCCGCGGGGCAAGGTTTCCAGGACCAGCGGGGCGATGAGGCCATAGCGGAAGAGGGCGATTTTTTCGGGTTTGTCGTCGGGCATGGGGTTGGTTTTTCTCCTCGACCCGAGCTTACGGCGACCGGCGGCGGGAAGCTATGCAAATGGTGTGTGGGAAGGGTCAAGCGGGGGCGGCGGCGGGGAAGATCGTGGCGCGGCGACCGGTGGGAGCCAGCGAAGGGGGCCAGCCCAGAAGGTGTTGGCGGAGGCTGGCAAACAGGAAGCGGTGAGCGGGGATCCAGCCGGTGGCTTCGAGCATGGCGAGGGCGCGTTGGGGGAAGTTGGGGGCGGGGGCGGGTTTAGTCAGTGCGGCGAGTGCGGCGCATAGGGGTTGGGCTTGGGTACGGAAGCGGCGTAGCCAGAACTGGCCGCGCTGGTAGGGGGCTGCGGGTGGAAGGGCGGCGGTGAGGATTTTGGCGTGGAGCAATCGGGCGACGAGGAACAGCGCGAGGAGGGCGACGCTGGAGCGCAGGTAGGGGAGGGCGAACTCGGGCAGCAGGGAGACGGTGCGGCGGCAGGCTTGGCAGAGGTATCGGCGGATGCGGATGACACCGTCGAAAGCGGAGTCGATGAGGGTGCGGGAGTAGAAGCCGTGGGCGGTGAGGGGGTGTTTGGAGAGGCACTGGGGGCAGTGGCCGGGGCGATGGCGGTTGGGATCGGTGAGTTGTTGCAAGTACGGCTGCACCGGCCCCGGGAATGGGTGTAGGATTTGCATTGTAGGATCGCTTTTGGGAGTGGCAACTCCCAAGGTTTGTTCTGCGGGGCGGGAGAGTTCATTGGCTCTTGAAACCGGATAGAACTCTTCCGCCCACCTCGCCATCCTATACGGAAAAGTCGCCTTCGGGCCTGGCACACGCGGCGGGCGCGCGCCCCCCCCGGGTGCCCGGCCCCCAGGCGGCGTTCCGTTTAGGTTTGGGAGGTGGGGGGTCGTGTTGTATGCGGTTTCAAGAGCCCATGTACTCAACCCCCCCCCACA
>JANODS010000814.1:0-2742 GCA_031412835.1 Acidobacteriota bacterium
GGGCGTGGCGCTGGGATTGGATCCAGTTACGCATGGAGCTGCAGAGGCCGCACTGGGCGTCGTAGTGGAGAGTCAGGCTGGTCATCGCGCACCTACAAAATGGGTGGGCGGCATGGGGGGCGGGGCGGTGCGGAGGCGGTCCAGGGCGCGGCGGCGAATGCGGGTGAACAGGTAGAGGTTGAAAAAGTGCATCACCGCCAGGATGAGCAGCACGAAGCCGATCTTTTCGCTGAGCTGTTCGATGGCGGCCTGGACGGTGTCGATCGAGTAGTACGTTCGGAGGCTGCTAACGATCCAGCCGAAGTTGATGAGATAGAAGCCGACGACAAGCAGATGGTTGACGGAATCGGCAAGTTCGGTTTGGCCGGCGAAGGCGTCGAGCAGAAAAGCACGGCCGTTTTGGTGCAGGGTCCGCGCCACCCAAACAGTGATCGCGATCGATAGCACCAGATAAGCGAGATAGACATGAACCACAAACATGATGGGCTCCTTTTTTGAACACGTTCAACTGAACATGTTCAACTTTAGTATGCCACACTACTTCGCGCAGCGAAAGCCAATTGTGGGGCTGCGTTCCGGGGGGCGGGCCCAACTGCGATAGGGCAGCGAGAGGAACAGGGGCGGCACGTCGAACCAGCTTCCGCCCCGGAGGACGCGGTACTGGCCGGTGGGCGGGCCGACGGGGTTCTCAGACGGCGCGGATTCGTAGTATTTGCGGTCGTACCAGTCAGCGCACCACTCCCATAGGTTGCCGGTCATGTCGCAGAGTCCGAAGCCGTTTTTGGTTTTGGAGCAGACGGGGCCGGGGCCATCTTTGCGCTCATAGACGGCATCGGCGGGGGTGATGGCGCGGTCGCCCCAGGGGTAGATTTTGCCTTCATGGGGGCCGCGGGCGGCGCGCTCCCATTCGGCCTCTGTGGGGAGGCGCTTGCCGCCGTCCCAGGTGCAGAAGGAGACGGCGTCGTCGTAGGAGACGTTGTAGACGGGATGATTGAGCTTGTCGACGGCGGGCTGGCCTTGCTTCCAGTGGTAGGGCGCGGGGCGGGCGGTGGCTTCGACGAAGGCCAGATAGCGGGCGTTCGTTACTTCGGCGATGTCGATGGAAAACGCGGCCATTTTCAAGCGGCGCGGGGGGCCGTCGTCCTTGGCGGGGTTGGGGAACCAGGCGACGTCATAGTCCGACCACGGGAAGCTTCGGCCGCGGAGATACTCGCCCGCCGGAACCGTTGCCATGTCCGCGGCGGCGAGGAAGAAGAGCGCGGCCCACCAGCTAGGCATAGAGATTGGAGAGCTCGTCGGTCGGGATGAGGCCGTTGGCGCCGAGCGGATCGACGTAGACGTAACTGCGACCGGAGTGAGTCTTGTGAACCTCTTTGGACCAGTCGATGCCGAGCGCGGAATAGATGGTGGCCACGACATTTTCGATGCGGGGCTGCATGGAATGCTGCCAGCCGGTGTCGACGCATTTGGCACCGTCGGCGTTGCTCGCGCCGAGGACGCGCCCGCCCTTGACGCCGGCCCCGGCGAACATGGCGGGGAAGCAGGCTTTGTGGTGGTCGCGGCCGTGCTGAAAGTTCAGCGGGCCGGGGGTTCGGCCGAACTCGCCCATGCAGACGACGAGCGTATCGTCGAGGAGAGTTTTTCCGGGATGGACGGGCGACTTGGCAACGGCGAGATCCTCGATGAGGCTAGCCAGGGCCGGGTCCATTTGGCTGGCTTGCTTGAAGTGGTTGGTGGGGGCGGTTTTGGTCCAGATGTCTTTATGGTGATCCCAGCCGTCGTGGCAGATGTGGATGTAGCGGGTGCCGCCATCTTGCTGGAGGAGGTTTCGAGTGAGGATGGACGAGAGGCCGACGGAGGTGTTGCCGTATCGTTGCCGGTCCGCGTCGGGGATGCCGAAGGCCTTGGGCCATCGGGCGTCGGAGAGTAGGTTCTTGGCGATGGTGGAAAAATCTTCGAAGCCGCCGATGGACTTATCGAGGCCTTCCTGACGGTCGCCGCGGGCATTGCGGAGGCTCGAAAGCAAGCGCCAACGTTCTTCCAGGAGTTCGGTAGCTTTTTGATCGAGCCGCATGCCAGCCAGGGCCTCGTCCGGGTTGAGATCGAAGACGGCGTGACGCGGGGGCAGGTAGCCGGTGGAGAGCGCACCGACCTGATTGGTGGTCAAATTGAACGAGACGTAGGTGGGGAAGGTGTCGGTAGGGCGGCGCTGGGATTCGAGTTCACTCGACACGACCGAGCCGATCGAAGGGATTTCAGGAGCGAAGGCGACGTTGAGTTGGCGGCCGGCCTGCACGTAATACTGCCCGCGGAGGTGAACCTCTTCGTGGCTGGTAAACGAGCGGACGTGGGCGACCTTGTCCATCACTTCGAACATGCGGGGGAAGAGCAGGTAGGGAACGTAAATTCCGTTCGAAGTTTTGCGAACGTCAAAGTCTTTGCGGGTGGAAACGTTTTCTTTGAAATCGAAGGAATCGACGTGGCTGAGGGCACCGGCGAGTTCGAAAAAGATAACGTTGCGAGCGGTGCCGCGGGGCTTCGTCTTGGCGGTGGAGTTGGCGCGCAGGGGCGAGGCGAAAGCGGACGCTCCGAGGATGCCAAGACCGCCGTAGCGCAGCAGTTCGCGGCGGGTGGGGAGGAGGTCTTCGATCTTCATAAGTTGTAGAGGAACTCCACGAGATTGAGCAGGGCCCATTGCAGATTCTGCGCGCCTTCGACGCGATCTTTGTTCAAGGCGTCGAG
>JANODS010000815.1:0-4237 GCA_031412835.1 Acidobacteriota bacterium
GCCGGTGGGGCTTTCAGATGACCGCGAGACCGACCAGTGACACGACCAGCATGGCTGGCAGCTTTACACCGAATGAGAACATCGTCGTAAATTGTGACCCGAGCGGCGCAGCCCCGTGCGGCGGGTCGCGCGAGTTCGCCACCCAAAGCACGGTATCAAGCCGCAACGGCACCGCCGATGGCGTCACTTGGGATATCGAGTGGACCCCGCCAGCGAACGAGGTGGGCGAAGTGACTCTCTTCCTCGCGGGCAACGCGGCGGACGGAACGGGCAGTAACGCGAACGATCGCATCTACACGACCACGGTAAAGCTCGCTGCCGAGGGCGCTTGCAATTTGGCGAGGCGGCCAACCCTTCGCAGCTTGGCCAATGCTGGCTCGTTCAGCACCACGCTTGCTCCCAATACCTTTGCCAGCGTTTTTGGAGCTGACTTCGAAGTAGCGGGTCGTTCTCGCGCGGCTGGTGTGGGCGACTTCGTCAACGGCGCTTTCCCGACTCAGTTAGCCTGTGTGGCGGTTGAGATCGGCGGTCGTCGCGCTCCGATCAGTTACGTCCAGTCGGATCAGATTAACTTCCAGGTTCCGGCCCTCACGCAGACGGGTCCGCTGCCGGTATTCATCATCCTGAATCCGGGTCGGCCGAACGAACTTAGGTCGGACCAAGGGACGGTGACAATCGCCCAGTACTCGCCGGGTTGGTTCACGTTCTCGAATCGGTCGATCGCTGCGACCACCGCCGATGGCCGGATCGTTGCCGATCCTGCCGTGATCGCCGGAGGAGTGGCGGCTCGTCGCGGTGACGTCATAACGCTGTATGGAACGGGCTTCGGGTTCACGGACCCGGTCTTCCAAGCGGGTGAAATTCCGACCGGCGTGGCTCGGCTGCGGGATCCGATTACGATTACGGTGGGCGGCACGATGCTGGCGGCTGGGGATATCCTCTACGCCGGTCTGGCACCCGGGTTGATCAGCGGAGTCTATCAGTTCAATATTCGGATTCCGATGAGCGCGACCCCGGGCAATGTGGCCATTGTCGCCACGATGGGCGGCGTGAGCACGCAGACCGCTGGCGGGACCGTTCCCGTTCAGTAAATTCCTAGCATTGGATCTCTTGCGCAGCGCGTAAGATGGGGATAGGCGCCAAGTCTATCCCCTTTTTTATGCTTCGCGGTTTTCAGCAGATGGCCAGTTTAGCGGTGCCTTTGGCCGTCTGTACGGCGCTGTGTGGGCAGACTCCGCTGATCGGGAATCTTCCGGTGTATTCGTCGGCGAGTATCGCAGACGCCGCGACGAATCGGCCCGGGCCGATAGCGGCTAATGGGTTGGCGTCGTTGTACGGAAGGAACTTAGCCTTCGTGACGCGGGCGATCGGGCCGGATGATCTGCGCGGCGACGTTTTGCCGACGGCATTGGCCGGGACTGGGCTGCGGATCTCGATCGGATCGATCTCGGTCCCGATTCTGTTCGTATCGCCGTCGCAGGTCAATTTTCTGGTACCGCCTTCGTTGCGGGCTGGCCGCCACAAGCTACTGCTGACGCTCGATAGCCGGACCGGTCCGGAGGTCGACATCGACGTTGCCGAGCTGTCGCCGGGCGCGTTTCAGCTTGATGCCAACTACATCATCGCGACCCACGCTGACGGCCGGCTCGTAGTGCCCGCGGCACCGGCTCAGCCGGGTGGGATTGTGATCGTTTACGCGGTCGGCCTAGGCCAAACGGTTCCTCGGCTTTTGAACCTGATCGTGCCCCGAGCGCCGGCCCAGATTGAACGACTGAGTCAGTTCCGCGTCCTGCTGAACGGCACGGCCATTCCGGGGACCGCCATCTTCTACGTTGGTCTGGCACCGGGGTTTGCCGGGCTCTATCAGATCAATCTTCGTCTGCCGGACCAGCTACCGCCGGACCCGGAGTTGCGGATTGCAATTGGAGACTTTGTGAGTCCTGAGGGGCTACGGCTGCATACACAACTGGCAGCGCTACAATAGTACGCTGATGACCCCTCGCACCGTGGCGGCAGTCTTGCTGGTCGCCTTTATCTCCCTACTTTCGATTGGGAGGTTCTTTCAACAGATCTCCGACTTCTTCGTCAAGCGCCCGGCCATCGACGGCGTGACCCAGTTCACGGCCCGCTATCAGCCAGTCCGAGCGATGCTTCCGGAGAAGGGCGTAATTGGATATATGACCGATCCGGCTGCCGCGGCCGACGAAGTGAATGCGACGGCTGAGTTTTATCTGACGCAGTATGCTCTTGCACCGATCGTGGTCGTCAATTCGCCGAACCAGCGTTATTTGGTCTCCAATTTCCATGTGATGGTGACGACGGGGTCGATGGCCGATCAAGGCTATAAGTTGGTCCGCGAGTTCGGCAACGGCGTTGCCGTGTTCGAGAATCAGAAATGGGGGCAGAAGTAAGATGGGCGGATTGGGCGGTCTTCTCGTTTGCGTCCTGGCGGGGTTCTGCGCGGTTCGCGCGGTGTGGCCGGCGCCCCGGCAGTGGAGCGCGCACGACCCGCTGCGGCTGGCGCTATCGCCGGCTGTTGGCTTGGGTTTTCTGTCGCTCGTCTACTTTTCGATACGATTGGTCTTGGGGCAGGGAAACGGGGCGGCAGTGGCCGTTTTCGCGGTTCTGACGCTCGTTCTGACGGTGGGGGCGTGGTGGCGGGCTGGCCAGGCGTCGCCGGAAGCTTGGGTTAAAAAACCGGCACCGGTTTGGCTCTGGATGGTGTTCGCGGGGGTGGCGGGCATTGCCCTGACGACCGTACTGATGATCGTGGCTGCGTCCCCGCATGGCGAGTGGGACGCGTGGTCGATTTGGGACATGCGGGCACGATTTCTGTATCGTTCGGTGGAGCCGGGGGCGGCGTTTAATCCATTAATGGAATGGTCGCACTTGGACTACCCGTTGCTGGTTCCGGCGTCGGTGGCCGGGCTGTGGGCGTGGAACGGGGGTGAGGCGCAATGGTTAGCGGCGGTGGCGGCGGTGATGTATCTGGGCGGTGCCTTGGCGGTTTCGGTGCTGGTGTTGGCCCGACTGCGCTCGACGACGCTCGGACTGACGGCAGGGTTGATGCTGGCGGGTACGCCGCTGTTGACGCGCAACGCGGGCGCGCTCTATGCGGACGTTCCCGTGGCGTATTTCTTTCTGACGGCAGTTGCATTAGGCCTGCTGGCGATGGAAGCGGAGGATGGGCACCCGTTAGCCTTCCTGGCGGGGCTGCATGCGGGGATGGCGGCTTGGACCAAGAATGAGGGGTTGATGTTTTGTGGCGTCTTCGTGGTCTCGCTTTGTCTGGTGGTTCGGAGCCGGGCGGAGTTCCGGCAGCGGGTCCGTATCTTCTTGCCAGCCTTGGCCGGAATGATGATGATTCTTGCCTTTGTGGGCCACTTTAAGTATCATTTTGCATCGGCCAATGACTTGATCGCGGTGGAGAAGTCGACTTCGATGGGAGCCCGGCTTACCGATTTGTCGCGGTATACGATGGTGTTTTGGAGCATCGTCGAAGGGCTGCTGACGTTCGGGGATTGGTTTGTCCCCCCTATTTTTGTGATGGGAGTCTGGTTGGCGCTGCAGCGAGTGCGGCGGGTCGAAAGCGGGGCGATGTTGTGGCCGTTTGTGGCGGCGAGCCTGCAGTTATTGGGCTATCTGGTCGTTTATGTTGTGGGCTCGGACCGACTTGAATGGCAGTTACAGACTTCAGTTGAGCGTCTACTCTTGCAGATTTGGCCGCTGGCCGCGCTGAGCTTGATGATGTTGGCCCGCGATTCTCCTGCAACGGAAAAGTGATAAGGCCCGTAGAATAGGGTGAGGAGCACTTATGCGCCACCCCCTATTCCTACTTTTTGTTTCGCTGTCGGCGTTCGGCCAAGATGCGGCCCCGTTTTTGGTAGAGGCCGGTACGAAGGTGCCGCTGGTCATGATCAACAGCGTTTCCACGCGCCATGCGGCGGAAGGGGATCGGCTCTATTTGGAGACGTCGTTTCCGATTCTGGCGAATGGGCGAATTGTGATTCCTCCGGGCAGCTACGTTGCCGGGACGATCACTTCGGCCAAGCGTGGCGGGCGAGTGAAGGGTAAGGCGGAGCTATTCCTCCGTTTTGATTCGTTGACCTTGCCGAACGGCGTGACTCGGGATTTTCGGGCGCGGGTTGGGGGAATTGACGGACGTTCGTCTCAGCAACTGGACCGGAGCGAAGGAAAGATCACGGCGGATTCGACCAAAGGCGCGGATGCTCGGACC
>JANODS010000816.1:0-2811 GCA_031412835.1 Acidobacteriota bacterium
GCCAACTATTTGTCGGTGGGGCAAATTTATTTGAAGGACAACCCGCTATTGCGGGAGCCTCTGACGCTGGACCACATCAAGCCTCGGCTGCTGGGGCACTGGGGCACGACGCCGGGATTGAACTTCGTTTACGCGCACTGCAATCGGACGATTGTGGCGCGGGATCTGAACATGATGTATATCATCGGCCCGGGGCACGGCGGACCGGGGCTGGTCGCTTCCACCTATTTAGAGGGCTCCTACGCGGAGATCTATCCGCACATTGGTTGGGGTACAGAGGGGATGCAACTACTGTTCCGGCAGTTCTCGTGGCCCTACGGCATCCCCAGCCATGTGGCCCCGGAGACGCCTGGATCGATCCATGAGGGCGGGGAACTGGGCTATGCGCTGCTGCACGCCTATGGGGCCGCGTTTGATAACCCTGACTTAGTGGTGATGTGCGTCGTCGGAGATGGAGAGGCCGAGACGGGAGCCTGTGCGGCGAGTTGGCATGGGAACAAATTCCTAGACCGCAAACGGGACGGGGCGGTATTGCCGATTCTGCACCTGAATGGTTACAAAATTGCCAATCCCACGCTGTTGGACCGGATTCCCCGGGCGGAGTTGATGGAGCTGTTTCGGGGCTATGGTTACGCGCCGGTCTTAGTCGAAGGCTCGGACCCCGAGGAGATGCACGGTAAGATGGCGGCAGCCATGGACGGCTGCCTGGATGAGATCGCGCGCATCAAGGCGGCCGACGAGACGGCCCGGCCAATGTGGCCCATGATCATTTTGCGCAGTCCGAAGGGATGGACGGGGCCGAAGATGGTGGACGGAAAGCCGGCGGAGGGAACGTGGCGATCACACCAAGTGCCGTTTGCGGAAATGGCAACGAAGCCGGGCCATGTGGCGCTGCTCGAAGAGTGGATGAAAAGTTATCGGCCGGAAGAGTTGTTCGACGCCGACGGGCGGCCAGTGGCGGCGATTCTGGATCTGGCGCCGAAGGGCAAGCGGCGGATGGGTTCGAATCCGCACGCCAACGGTGGATTGCTGCGGCAGGATTTGGTGTTGCCGGACTATCGAGGCTACGCGGTGGCAGTCGAGTCGCCCGGTGCGACGGACGGGGAAGCGACGCGCGTGTTGGGTTCGTTTTTGCGGGACGTGATGGCGGGCAACGAAGCGGCGAGGAACTTTCGGGTGTTCGGACCGGATGAGACGCAGTCGAACCGGTTGGGCGCGGTGTTGGAGGTGACGGATAAGCAGTGGGCGGCGGAGGTGGAAGCGGTCGACGAGCACCTGGGCGCGGGGGGTAGGGTGATGGAGGTCTTGAGCGAGCACATGTGCCAAGGCTGGCTGGAAGGGTACCTGCTGACGGGGCGGCACGGATTGTTTTCCTGCTACGAAGCCTTCATCCACATCATCGATTCGATGTTCAATCAACATGCCAAGTGGTTAAAAACGACACGAGAGATGAAGTGGCGGCCACCAATTTCGTCGTTGAACTATCTCCTGACCTCGCACGTGTGGCGGCAGGATCATAACGGCTTTTCCCATCAGGACCCAGGCTTTCTCGATCACGTGATGAATAAGAAGTCGGAGGTGATTCGCGTGTATCTGCCGCCGGATGCGAACACGTTGTTGTCGGTGGCCGACCACTGCCTGCGGTCGAAGCACTACGTGAATGTGATTGTGGCCGGCAAGCAGCCCGCGCCGCAGTGGTTGGGGATGGCCGCCGCCGAAACGCATTGCTCGGCGGGGATGGGGATTTGGGAGTGGGCCTCGGATGAAGGGTCACCGGACGTCGTGATGGCCTGTTGCGGGGATGTGCCGACGCTGGAGACGTTGGCGGCGGTGACGTATCTGCGGGCATTGGCGCCGGAAGTAAAGATTCGGGTGATCAACGTAGTGGATTTGATGGCGCTACAGCCGGCTTCCGAACACTCGCATGGCTGGGACGATGAGGCGTACGACGCGATTTTCCCGAAGGAGCTACCAGTGATTTTCGCCTTCCACGGCTATCCTTGGCTGATTCATCGGTTGGCGTATCGGCGCGGGAATCACGACCATCTGCACGTGCGTGGTTATAAGGAAGAGGGGACGACGACGACGCCATTTGACATGACGGTGCTGAACAATTTGGATCGGTTCCAGTTGGCGCGCGATGTTCTGAAGCGGACGGGACGGCTGGAGCACCCGGCGATGCTGCTGCTGGAAGACAAGGTGCGGCAGCATAAGGCCTACGTCGCGGCGTACGGGGAAGACATGCCGGAGATTCGGGATTGGCGTTGGTCGCGGTGAATTAGGCTACACTATCTCCAATCTGTCCGATTGGGGAAATCATGAATTTTAGAACCATTTTTTTGGTGGCCTCGGCTGTACTGTGCTTGAATGCTCAGAATTTGGGTCGTGTTTCGGGCACCGTTAACGACGCAACGGGTGCTCCCGTGGCTGCGGCGAACGTCGCTTTGAGTTTGCCTGGCTCGGCGAAGGCGCAGTTCGAGACGAAGACGACGAGCGCCGGTACCTTCACCCTTCCAGGGCTGCGTCCTGGTGAATACGACCTATCCATCGTCGCACCCGGATTCAGCAAGGTGCTGATGCGTCAGGTTCGCGTCGGCGCGGGTCTCGAAACCCCAATTGCGGAGATTAAGCTGGAAGTGGCGAGTGTATCTTCGGTGGTTGAAGTGTCGGCCGATACCGTAGTCTTGCAAACCAGCAATGCCGAGATTACCGCGGTGATCACGAACAATCAGCTAGCCCGGCTGCCGACCGCGAATCGGAGCCCGCTGGCGTTGTTGTCAACGCAGGCGGGGTTTGGGTCCAACGGACGCG
>JANODS010000817.1:0-3667 GCA_031412835.1 Acidobacteriota bacterium
TACTCTCCCGTATTCAAATCAATCGCGTTCAACGTCCCCCACGGCGGCTTCACCGCCGGATATCCCTCCGGGTCCAAAAACTTGTTATATCCATCGATCTGATACGCCTGGTCAATCAGCGTACTCCCCGCCACCCCTGCCGAAGCCACGTCCGTCCCCGTCAATAGATACTCCAAAATCGCCCCCCGCTGCCGCTCCGGCAAATGCCCAAATCCGCCCATCCGACCCTGCCCCTTCGCAATCACCCGCACATATTCCTCCCGCCTCCCCGCCTCCAATTTCACGAGGGAAGGGAACTCCGGCGGGCTCCCGCCCCGGTCCTCCCGATGGCATCCCGCGCAATTCCGCGTGTATAAATCCTTCGCCGATTCCACCCCCTTCGCCGCCGGCCGCGGCACCAACCGCAAAATCCAAGGCATCTCATTCGCGTTCACATAAAGCAACCCCGTCCTGGCATCAAACGCCGCCCCGCCCCATTCGCCGCCCCCATCAAACCCTGGAAATACCACCGTCCCCTCCTTACTCGGCGGCGTAAACTGCGGCCCGCTCTTCACTTGCCGAAATCGTTCCTTCGCCACCGCGTTCGGAATCATATCTTCCGTCAACTGCTGCCGCGAAAACGGTGCCGGCTTAGTCGGCAATACCTGCTGCCGCGCCAGTTTCTCCCCTTCCACGTCACTATCCGGCACGTCCACCGTCGTCAACGGAAACAAACTCTCCCCCGTAGCCCGGTCAAATACAAAAACATGCCCCGACTTAGTAATCTGCGCCACCCCGTCCACTAACCTCCCGTCCCTCTTCACCGTCACCAGCGTCGGCGGAGCCGGCAAATCCCGATCCCACACATCATGCTTCACAAACTGAAAATGCCACTTCTTTTTCCCCGTCGCCGCGTCCAAGGCCAACAAACAATTCGCATATAAATTGTTTCCGTGCCGATTCGCCCCATAAAAATCGAACGAAGCCGATCCCGTCGGCACAAACACCGTCCCCGTCTTCCCGTCCAGCGCCATGCCCGGCCACGAATTCGTGCCCCCCGCGTACTGCCAGGCGTCCTTCGGCCAAGTCTCATACCCCGCCTCCCCCGGTCGGGGCAGCGTATGAAACGTCCACGCAATCTTCCCCGTCCGCACGTCATAGGCCCGAATGTCCCCCGGCGCCGACGGCAACCCCTCCGGCACCAAACTCCCCTGAATCAGCAAGTCTTTATACAAAATCCCCGGCGTCGGAGCCGAAATCGAAACCTTCTCCGGGTCCCGCCCCAAACCCGCCCGCAAGTCCACCCGCCCCTTCATCCCAAAACTCTCCACCACCTTTCCCGTCGCCGGGTCCAAAGCCATCAGCCAATTTCGCCACGTAAAAAACAGCCGCCGTTCTTTCCCCGATTGCCACAACACCAACCCCCGATTCCGCCCCCGCGCCGGCTTACCCTCGCTCGGGTCATACCGCCACAGCAACTTCCCCGTCGCCGCGTCCAGCGCAAAAACATTCTGCCGCGCCGAACTCCCATACAGCACCCCGTCCACAATCAGCGGGTTGCATTGAATCTCCGTCCCCTTCTCCGCGTCGCCGGAATCAAACGTCCAAGCCGGTGCCAACTTCCCCACATTCGCCTTCGTAATCTGGGCCAGCGTCGACGACGCCGTCTGCGCCGCGCCTCCCCGATAGGTTCCCCAATCCAACTGCCCCGCCAGTAACCCTGGCACCAAGAAAATCAAAAAGCGCATTCCCCTATGATATTGAAATGCGCCGTCGAGATTTCCTAGCCGCCCTCCTCCCCCCGCTCCCCGGTTCCACCCTGGTCCACGAACACATCCTCGTTGACTTCGTCGGTGCCGACAAAGTCAACCCCGCCCGCTACGATCCCGACGAAGTCTACCGCCTCGCCCTCCCCAAACTCAACGAAATCTACGCCCTCGGCTGCCGCCGCCTCCTCGAATGCACGCCCAACTTTCTCGGCCGAGACCCCCGCCTCCTCCGCCGTCTCGCCGACGCCTCCGGCCTCGAAATCTGGACCAACACCGGTCTCTACGCCGCCCGCGATTTCATCTTCCTCCCCCCCTACGCCCACTCCGAATCTGCCAACCAACTCGCCCGCCGCTTCATCAAAGAAGCCAAAGACGGCCTCATCGACGGCATCAAACCTCGCTTCATCAAAATCGGAGTCGACCGCGGCCCCCTGCCACCCCTCAGCCGCAAACTCGTCGAAGCCGCCGCCATCGCGAGTCGAGAAACCGGACTCCCTCTCGCCTCTCATACCGGAAACGGCCCCGCCGCCCTCGAGCAACTCGAAATTCTCACCAAAGCCAAGTGCCCGCTTTCTAACTTCGTCTGGGTCCATGCCCAAAACGAAACCAACCTCGAAGTCCACGCTCAAGTCGCCCGCGCCGGTGCCTGGGTCGAACTCGACGGCATCAATCCCCGCTCCGCCGACCACCACCTACGCTGCCTCGAATCCCTTAGCAAGGCCAACTTACTAACAAGGGCCCTCATCTCTCAGGACTCCGGCTGGTACCATGTCGGCGAACCCAACGGAGGAAACTTTCGGGGTTACTCCTACATCTATACCGACTTCCTCCCTCGCCTCCCCGCCGACTGGCCCAAGTTACTGCTCATCGACAATCCCTCTTCTGCCTTCCGGGCCAACGGCTAGCGACGGAGACCCGCCGCCCGCAGCCGCGGCGCCAAATGTTCATAGGCCCGTCGAGCCGTTTCCTGTGCATCATATCCCGCCACGGTCTGTAACTGCCGACTAATCTCAACTAACATCCACCCCCGATACCCCTTCGCCCGCAGTAACTCGCAGTACTTTCCGTAATCTATCGTCCCATCCCCCGGCACCAAAAACTGCGGCTTCCCGTCCACCATTCGCCCGTCCTTCACCGTCACAAACGAAGCCCTCGGCAGTAGCGTCGTCATCGTCGCCTCCAACTCCAACCCCAATAACTGAAAATGTCCATAGTCATAAATCCCGCTCAACGTCGGGTTCCCCACCTGATCCAGCAACCAAATCAACTTCTCCGGCGTATCCGACGCGCTTCCCACATGCGACTTCACCGCCAGCCGCAGCTTACTCTCCGTCGCCACCCGAGCCCAATCCGCCAACCTCGCCGCCATCCGGGCCTTCACCTCCTCCCATTCCCCCGGCCTCCCGCCCAGCACCGTCTGCAACAACGGCGGAGCCTTCGGCGAAACATCATGAGCCAGCCCCGCCGCCACCCGAATCCGGTCCAACGTCTTCGCGTGGTCCGCCTCCGAAACCAACAAACTAAAATTCTCGATCATCGACGGAATCGCCAGCCCCAGCCCCCGAATCCGCCGCCGCGCCGCCCCGTCCAACCTCCCCGGCTCGCTCGGCCAACCCGCCATCAAGCAAAGCTCCGCCCCGTCGTAACCAATCGCACGAATGCTCTCAAGCGCCTGCTCCACCGCCATCCCCTGCATCCCATAAGTGCCCACCGAAAGCCGAACGGCGGTGTCCCCGGCGGCCATCAGCGAAAGAAATGCTCGACGATTCATGCAGCCAGCATCTTACCCCACCGGCAGCCTCACCTGGAACACCGTCCGCCCCGGCTCCGACTCTAACGCGATCGTCCCCCGATGCCCCCGTACAATTCGTTGCACCGTGTCCAACCCCAGCCCCGTCCCCTCACCCACCCCCTTCGTT
>JANODS010000818.1:0-1862 GCA_031412835.1 Acidobacteriota bacterium
CAGCCGACCGCGCTCTGGCCGAAGTGGCCTAACGGGAGAACTTCGGCATCTTGATTCCAGGCAACGATTGACCACGCTCCGTCGGAGAGGCTTTGACCGATTTCAATTTCACCAATGGCGACTGGCTCAAGGTCGCCGGAGCAACGGAATGGAGAACCGGCGTGGTTAGTCCACAGCAAGCGAGAGCGGAAATCAATTGAACGACCGCCTTCGGAATTCGAGTCGCCATCGGCATAAGATCCGAGCTATCGAGCGACCGCGCTTGGGAGCCGGTCAAGAACGCGACGAACCCTTTCGAAGTCGCCAGAAGCCCGCTGGCAATTCAGCGTTCGAGCGGGAACACCGAGCCGAATCGCGTCGCCAGTGCGAAACCCTCCTCCCTATTTGGCGAACACAAGGCGTCATCGAGCTTGCTATCCAGCTCCGTAACCGCCCCCGCGGCGGCAAGGCGGGGCATCGAGCCCCACCTTACCGCCCGTATACGCCCGCAGTTGGCACGAATCCCCCTGCCTCAAAAACCATTTTCACGCGAGCCTCTTGCAAAACTCAAAGCTCCTGTGGGAAACCTGCTATTCTATTGAGTATAAATGACTTATATGTGGTATAATGGGCACGTAAAGCAACACAAAACTACCCGTTTTACGCCCTTTATATCCCATGCAACTCACCCTCCCCGAACAACTCTCCCAATTCTCCAACGTCCTCCAGCAGCAGCTCTTCCCCATTCTTAGCCCCGCTATCGGCCCCATCAGCGACCGCGCCGCCCTCTTCATCGCCGTCTGTGCCATGGTCCCCATTCGCCCTTTGCTCCCTCAGGGTAAGTGGCCCGGGCGCCCCAGTAAAGACCGCCTCGCCATCGCCCGGGCCTTCCTCGCCAAAAGTGTCTACGGCTTGGCACACACCCGACAGCTCCTCGAAACCCTCAAAACCGATCATGGCCTCCGCCAATTATGCGGCTGGGATCACGCCAGTCAGCTCCCCCACGAATCCACCTTCTCCCGCGCCTTCGCCGAATTCGCCGACTCCCAACTCTCTACCGCCGCCCATGAGGCGCTCATCCGCGCCACCTATTCCGACCGCTTAGTTGGCCACATCGCCCGCGACGGTTCCGCCATCGAGGCCCGCGAACGATTCGTCGATACCAAACCCAAGAAGACCCCTAAAGCCAAAGGTAAAAAGAAGCGGAAGAAGGCAGTATTCGCTAAAGAATCAGCAACTTGCAGAGCTAAGCGAGACACTCGAATCCAGAAACAAGCCAAAGCGAAAACAGTAAAGGAGATGCTCGAAGGCGTCCCCACCGCCTGCGATATCGGCGGCAAGAAGGGCAACAACGGGTGCGTCTTCTGGTGGCGAGGATACAAGTATCACCTCGATGTGGCGGATGGCCAGATCCCCATCAGCGCGCTGCTGACCGCCGCCAGCGTCCACGATTCCCAGGTCGCCATCCCCTTGATGGAGATGAGTTCAAAGCGCGTCACCTACCTCTACGAGATCATGGATTCGGCTTACGATGCCTCGGCGATTTACCAAGCCAGCGCGGACCGTAACCACCAGCCGATCATCAATCCGCACACCCGCCGCAAGAGCAAAACCCAGCTTCCGTTGCTGGTGAAACCGCAGCCGCAGCTCTGTCCCGCCCAAGCGGAACGATACAAGATTCGAACCATGGTGGAGAGAGTATTCTCCCGTTTGAAAGATGAATTTGGTGCCAACAGCATTCGCGTCCGGGGAGCCAAGAAAGTGATGGCGCACCTGATGTTTAGTCTGCTGGCCCTGACCGTGGACCAGCTTCTGCGCCTGCACAGGTAATCTGATTACCCCTTAAAGCAGAGATATTAGGTAGGCAATAGATTCGTATTGCC
>JANODS010000819.1:0-2232 GCA_031412835.1 Acidobacteriota bacterium
TAACGGCAAACGATCTTCGCGATACCTTTCAAGAGCCCCGGAGGGGCGGCCAGCATGACGCGATTGACATCCTCGCACCGCGCGGAACTCCGGTTCGGGCGGTCGTCCGCGGTTCGATCCGTAAACTATTTTTAAGCAAGCCGGGCGGTCGAACAATCTACCTCTTCGACGAATCCCGTCAATATTGCTACTATTACGCGCACCTTGATAGCTACGAGCAGGGCCTGCGGGAAGGCGCCACGGTAAACTCCGGCGAAGTCATTGGATACGTGGGTTCTACCGGCAACGCCGACCCGCGCGTCCCTCATCTTCATTTGGCGATGGTTGAGTTGGGCCCTGCGAAAGAGTGGTGGAAGGGTAAGCCGCTGAACCCGTATCCATTGCTGGTACGTGCGGTGGAAAGAAGTACGCAGATAGAGTGAAGGGTCCGACAGAATTACACGGATTGCGAGGCGATAAGGTCAACAGCCGAAATAAAATTCGCTTTCTGGCCAGTGGTCGCGTTAACCATTATAACCGCGAAGCCACCGACTAACAGGTATTCAACGCCATGGGAGCGGAAGACGGACAGACGGTCTTTGTAGTCTTGGTTCATCCTGTTCTATCTTCCAACCTTTCAGCGCGTAGGCAGCCTCGATCATCTCTTCCACCGCATCCAGCCGTTCATGCACGGGCCGACTTTGCCAATAACGGTATTCGTCCGCCTTGATGTCGTCAAAGTTGGTATACCTGTCTTCCTACCGTTCCCTCTTTACGGCGATCTTCGATAGTGTCAGCCCAAACGCTTTGCTCGGCTTGTCCATGTCAGACTTCGCGAAAGCGATCGCCGCTCGCACTAAATCTTCTACCTTCCCATTACGGTAGTCCGCCGTTGCCGAAATGTCGATATGTCGAATCAAGTTACCGGTGCCCGTCAACATCTTGTGTGGATCGTCCAGTTGAGTCCCCTTATTGAACCCGAGGTTGAAGTGCTTGGTGTAAATGGGGAGCATGCAGTACGCGTCACCGAGCCGTTCAGAGACCGAAAAAACGGCCGTCAAAGCATGGGTTCGGTAAAGCAACTCGTTCGCACCGGGATGCAAATCGAGTAGAAACTGCCGCGCATCCACAAACAGTTCGACGAGCGCGCGATCCTTCACCTGTAGCAACTCCAGGAAATCGGGGTGAATTGGACGCGTTGCGCTCATCTCTCTTTCCTCAAGAGCCTCCTTCGGGCGGCTTCCCTGGCTCTCAACTCTTGCCAATATATCGGATTTCAGTCACCGACCGCGCTATCCTCTCTCTAATGCGCACCTTCCTTCTCCTCCTCCTCTCCGCTACCCTCCTCCCCGCCCAACCCCCCGAAGATATCGCCGTCAAACGCAACTCGATCGAACAAGAACTCCAGGAAATCGCCATCGTCGAACGCAAACTCATGGTCCCCATGCGCGACGGAAAATCCATGGCCACCGACGTCTATCGCCCCAAAGACCCCTCCAAGAAATACCCCGTCATCTTCTCCCGAACCCCCTATAACTTCAACTTCTGGGACCTCAAAGAATCCGCCCCCCGCGACATGTCCGGCCCTCTCGAAGCCGTCAAACGCGGCTACGCCTACGTCGTCATGAACGAGCGCGGCCACTTCTTCTCCGAAGGCAACTACGACATCCTCGGTGCCCCCCTCTCCGACGGCGACGACGCCATCAAATGGATCTCCTCCCAACCCTGGTCCAACACCAAAGTCGGCACCATCGGCTGCTCCTCCACCGCCGAATGGCAAATGGCCGTCGCCTCCCTCGGCAACCCCTCCTTCACCACCATGATCCCCCAGGGCTTCGGCGCCGGCGTCGGCCGCTTCGCCCCCTACTTCGAACAGGGCAACTGGTACCGCGGCGGCGCCGTCCAAATGCTCTTCATCAGTTGGATCCACGGCCAGCAAAACCAGATCCGCCCCATGTTCCCCCCCGACACCCAACGCTCGGACCTTATCCGCGTCTCCAAATCCTTCGACCTCGCCCAGCAATTCCCCAAAGTCGATTGGACCAAAGCCCTCAACCACCTCCCCGTCAAAGACATCATCAAAAACGTCGACGGTCCCCACGGCATCTTCGCCGACCCCATGCCCGTCCCCACCGGCGGAGCCATGATCCAACGCGCCCCCAACGACCCCGCCTGGTACAAAGGCGGCCTCTGGCACGACAACATGCCCGTCAACATCCCCGGCTTCTGGTTCATGTCCTGGTACGACGTCTC
>JANODS010000820.1:0-5047 GCA_031412835.1 Acidobacteriota bacterium
AGTGAGTTCGCTGCGGGCGTAGCGTTCCTGCCGACCCGAGTCCCGGAAAATGGAGTCGGCCATCCAACTGTTTCCATTCGAGACGGCGCGAAGGCAAGCGATGACGGTCTCGGCGTCGGAGGTCTTGCGTAAAATGCCGCGCGCCCCGGACTGCAGGAAGCGAAGCGACTCTGCTTCCGTGATGGAAACGCCCCATACAATCACCTCTGTATGGAGTGGCAGTACCGCTTTGGCGTGGGCGAGCCACTCCAGAACCGATTGAATCCCCAGGGACTTATCGATGAGCACGACGTTCGGGCGTTGCAGCCGAACGATTTCGGTGACTCCGGCAAGCGTCTCGGTGCGTCCGATGTATTCGAGATCGGCGCAACTGGCCAACAGGGCGCGAACACCTTCGGCGGTCACCGGTTGCGTCTCGCACAGCAGGACGGTCTTCTTGATTAGATTTTGTTCCATGTTCTTACCCCTGTGGCGGGGATTACTCCTCTTGCTGGGGCATATCGACCACTGCCGGAAGGGTATTAGGGCAAATTGGATTGTTGATCGGCGCAATTTGGCCTCATGTTTTTCCCTCAATCCGCCGATCAATCCTCATAGGTGAATGGCGTTTGCCCAAGGACAACTGGCAAGTAATCGTAATCAGCCCCAGCCGGAAGTACGTAGCGGAACTACTACCTCTGATTTCCAACGAGATGGCCGACGCGTCACTTGTTGAGCTGGGCGGGTATCCCACGGCCCAAAATATCTTAGATCTGCCCATGAACAGCTCGTCGAACATCTGCTTCCTGGATGTCTTGAGCGATCGTCAACAGGCGATGTCGACGGTTGCGGCCTTAATCGGACTCAAAGCAGACCTGCAAATCGTCGTGCTGGTGGAAGAAGCGGATCCGAATCTCATTCTCCAGTTCCTGCGCCAAGGGGCACAGGAGTTTTTGACGCGACCGTTCAGTCAGGAGCAGTTGCGTCAGGTGCTGGAAAAGTTGAGCCGGTTGAACCCGTCTCTGGGCTCCGAACGGGGTCGGGTAACGGCACTTATCCCGGCCAAAGGTGCCTGCGGAGCCACAACGCTCGCCTCCAACCTAGCTGTCCATCACAAGAAAATCAGCGGTGGCCGGGTGCTTCTCGCCGATCTCGACCCGCTTACGGGCACGATCTCATTCCTGCTGAAGCTGAAGTCCACCTACAGCTTCATGGACGCCCTCCACCATGCCGCCAGCCTGGACGCCGATCTGTGGAAGGGACTCGTTACCCAGAGCCAGGGCGTCGACGTTCTCTTACCTCCGGAGAATCCTGTCGATAGTATTCACGGGCTGCAATCCGCGCTGCCGGTAATCGAGTTCGCCCGCCGACTCTACGAACACGTCATCATCGACGTTGGGTCAATCTACGGAGACTGGACGGTTTCGATCGCCAAGGCCGCCGACGAGGTCTTGATCGTTTCGACCAACGAGTTGCCCGCCTTACAGGCTACCTCTCGAGGATTGCAATACCTCGAAAGCGCCGGGGTCCAAAAGCACAAGCTCAAGCTCGTAATCAATCGCTTCAATAAAGAGGCCGGTCTGTCGAAAGAGATGATCGAGATGGCACTCCACACCGATGTCTACCACTCGGTGCCGAGCGACTATGAAAACGTCCAAAGAGCGCTGCTTGATGGCAAGGTGATTCCTGCTACGACGGCGTTTGGCAAGAGCGTCTTCGCCCTGTCGCAATCCCTTCTCGGCAAGACTGGTAAAGAGTTGGAAACGCCAAAGAAGTCAGCGGCAAGCGGCGTCTTCTCGGGGAGCCTGACGGGCATCTTCAAGGCCTTTTCCCGCGGATAGCTGATATTCTGGCGCTTGCTCCTCCTGAACGTTGGCAACGCAACCGAATATCTGAAAGTGCGTGACTTCGAAGTGACCGGTTCGGTGCGCCCGCTTGGGGGCGGTGTTTCGAACACCGTTTTGCTTGCCGAAACGGCTCGTGGACGTCTCGTCGTCAAGCAGGCTCTGGAACGCCTTAAAGTCGCCGCGCCCTGGCACTCCGATCCGGCCCGTACTCTTCGCGAGGCCGCGGCCATGCGGGACATCGCCCAGTTTCTTCCGGTTGGCGCTGTTCCCGCCGTTCATTTCGTAGATGTGGAGAACTACATCTACGCCATGGAGGCCGCGCCGTTGGAGGCCACCGACTGGAAGACGCTGCTGCTGGACGGAGAAATCGAACCCAGCGTTGGTGCCGCGGTTGGCGCCCTGCTCGCTGATCAAGTGCAGGCCACGACGGGCGGCGAATGGCGGGAACGCTATGGAGACCAGCGGGTTTTCGACGAGTTGCGGCTGGACCCATACTATCGGTACACGGCGGCGCAGCACCCGGATTTGGCCTCCCACTTCCAACGGGCGATTGATCTCTGCAGCTTGCACGCAGTCAGTCTGGTTCACGGCGACTGGTCGCCGAAGAATATTCTGGTGGCGGGCGGCAAGCCGGTGCTGATTGACTACGAGGTGGTTCACTTCGGCGACCCCGCCTTCGACGCGGCGTTCCTGCTGAACCACCTCCTGCTTAAGTCCTTGCGGCGACCGGGGTGGGCAAGCCGCTACCGCGCGGTGGCCGAGGCGTTCTGGGAGGAAGCAGCGGGGTTCGTTTCGGCGGAAGGGGTCAGGACGCACCTGGGGTGTTTGCTGCTGGCGCGGGTGGATGGCAAGTCGCCAGCCGAGTATCTCGATTGCGAAACGAAGCCAATCGCGCGGGCTCTGGCTCGAGATATCCTGGAGAATCCGCCATTAGACATACTTGATGTTTGGAGCCGATGATTGGCGTTCTTGCGTTGGCTGGAGTGGGCACTAGACGGGGGGGAGGACCCTTGCTGGTGGCGCGGGTGGATGGCACGCCCTACGCCGAGTGCCTCGATTGCGGAGCGAAGCCAATCGCCCGGGCATCTGCGCGGTTGCGGTAGACGGGGGAAAGACCCTTGCTGCTGGCGGGGGTGGATGGCACGCCGGACGCCGAGTGCCTCGATTGCGGAACGAAGCCAATCGCCGGGTGCCGGCGCGTTGGCGGTATTCGGGGCGGGAACACCCTTGCTGCTGGCCCGGGCGGATGTTAAGCCGCATCGCGCTGGCGCTGGCTCGCGATATCCTTAGAAGCCGATGAGCCTAACCCTACAGAACCTGCGTGCGATGGAAGTTCTCGACTCTCGGGGTCGCCCGACTTTGGCCGTCGAAGCGTGGCTGAGCGACGGCACTCGGGCGACGGCTCAAGTGCCGTCGGGTGCCTCCACGGGAACCCACGAAGCGCATGAGAAGCGCGACGGGGGCGAGCGCTATGGCGGGAAAGGGGTTCGGGAGGTCGCCGGAGCGGTCGCCTCCGTTTTTCTTCCTGGGCTATTGGGTGTTTCGGCCGAGGACCAACGAGGGCTTGACGCCCGGCTGATCGAAATCGACGGCTCCGCGAACAAAGCTCGTTACGGGGCGAACGCCACGCTGGGCATCTCTTGTGCCGTGGCGCGGGCCGTGTCCGCGGCGCGCCGTGAACCGCTTTTCCGGACCCTGGCGGTGGGCTCGCCGCTGCTGCCGGTTCCGATGATCAACATCCTTTCGGGTGGTTTGCACGCCGGCGGCAATCTTGAATTTCAAGATTTTCTGATTGTGCCCCATGGGTTTCCCACGCTCGCCGATGCGCTGGAGGCGACGGTCCGGATCCACGCGACGGCGGGGGACATTCTGCGGAGGAGCGGTTATACGCTGACCGGGGTGGCCGATGAGGGCGGATGGGGCCCACTGCTGCCTTCGAACGAGGAGGCACTTTTTCTTTTGACGATTGCCATCGCGGAAGCGGGCTATCTTCCGGGCAAGCAGGTCTCGATCGCGCTTGATGTCGCGGCGACCCACTTTTATAGGGACGGGAAGTATCATCTGGCGAGCGAAGGACGGGAACTGACGAGCGGCCAGATGGTGGACCTGCTGGCCCGTTGGTGCGAGAGTTACCCGGTGGTTTCGATCGAAGATGGCTTGGCCGAGGACGACTGGGACGGCTGGGCGGAATTGACGGCGCGTCTTGGCTCCGTACAGCTGGTGGGAGACGATCTTTTCACGACCAACGCGGCGCGTTTGCGCGACGGCGTTCATCGGAAGGCCGCTAACGCGGTGCTCGTGAAGATGAATCAGATTGGGACGCTGACGGAAACTCTGGATGTGTGTGTGTTGGCGCGCCAGGTCGGTTATTCCGCCGTCGTTTCGGCTCGTAGCGGCGAGACGGAAGACTCGTTTCTGGCCGATCTGGCGGTCGCCTCCGGGGCTGGACAGATCAAGATTGGATCCGTGACTCGGTCTGAGCGCCTGGCCAAGTACAACCGGTTGCTGGAACTCGAGGCCTGGGAGGGGTTGGCCTTTCCCGGATATGATGGAGACCGATGATGCCAATGACCCGCCGGACCGCTTTGACGATTGCCGCTCCATTTCTGAATCTGCGTGCTCAGAATCAGAAAGACCGGCCGAATATTCTTTGGATTCTGGGGGACGATTTGGGGCCGCAACTGGGGTGCTATGGGCATCCGCTGGTCCAAACGCCGAACGCGGATCGGATTGCGGCGGAGGGTACGCGGTTCACGCACTGCTTCACGACGGCACCGGTCTGTTCGCCGAGCCGTTCCGGGTGGAATACGGGCGTTTATCAAACGACGATTGGGGCGCACAACCACCGGAGTCATCGGAAGGACGGATTTCGACTGCCGGAGGGGATCAAGCTGATTTCGCATCGGATGAAGGAGGCGGGCTACTTCACGGCAAATGTTAAAGAAGTGGTTCCCGGCATGAAGGTTCCCGGTAAGACCGATTTCAATTTTGGGACCGATGCGCCTTTTGAGGGGACTCATTGGAAGCAGCGGGCGAAGGGCCAGCCGTTCTACGCGCAGATCAATTTTACGGCTCCGCATAAGGGGCCGGTTTGGCCGGCGGCGCGGGCGCGGAAGTTGCTCGTCGATCCGGCGAAGGTGGAGCTGCCGCCATACTATCCGGACCATCCGGTGGTGCGGGATGAGGTGGCCAACTACCTGGACGCCGTGAACTACTGGGAT
>JANODS010000821.1:0-3023 GCA_031412835.1 Acidobacteriota bacterium
GGCCCGGCGGCGCGCGGCAACGCCGTCAACTTGACCGACGGGACGCCATCGACAAAGCCAGGATTGGTGCCTTCCCCGTGCAAGCCGGCCGACATGGAAAGTAGTTGTCCGAGGGTGATGTCCGCCTTCGCGGGATCATCCAAGGGCATGGCTTGGTGCAGGTACTTTTCGGTGAACACTTTCGTGTCCAGGCCTTCGGGAAACGCAGTCTTCTTCTCGGCCAGCATGATGCCCGCAGCGATGCTGGTATAGGCCTTTCCGACGGAGGCCGTGGCCGGAATCGCTTCCCGATTTCCTCGACCGTAGTACCGCTCATAAACCAGCCAGCCGTGACGCACTACGAGTAGGCCGCCGTGCTGACTACTCCGGGTGGCGTACTCAAAGGCTTGGTCCAGCTTCCGGACGTCGAGGCCCGCGATCTTCTTGATCGCGGCGGCGTCCTTCAGCGTTCGCCAGCCACCGGCGGAATCCGGCTTCGGGAAGTAGTCGTCGGCAAACGCGGTGGCAGCCAGGAGCAGGCAGCATGCGCCCCGCATGGTTAGAAGCTCACCCGCAAGCTGAACTGTAAGTTACGGGGTAGGTTGGCTTGGGGATTGGAGAAGGTTCCGAAGTTGGCATTGTTAATGGCCGTATTCAGGCCACCCAGCAAATGACGGTTGCCGACGTTGAAGGCCGAGGCCCGGAACTCGATGATGTTCTTCTCGCTGTGTCCGAAGTTGAAGTTCTTACTGGCCGCAAGATCCTCGCTGAGTTGCGAGGGCTGACGCAACTGCGAGATGGTGGCGGGGAGGTCGCCAAAGGTGAAGTTGGGCGGTTGGACGAAGGCCGCCCGGTTCAGATACGGACTCAAGGGGTTGGTGGGATCCCAGGTCGGATTCCGAAGAGGTTGGCCGGGGACGTAGCTACACCGCGCCGCGCCGCCGCCGGCCATGGTTTGACTGCAGCCGCCGACGCCGAACGAGGTACCGCTCTGGTAGCGGTGGACCGCCGAGACATTCCAATTGCCGACGATCGCGTTCAAGGCGGGGTGCATGTTGGCTCCGAAGGCTTTGCCCTTTCCGAGCGGCAGATCGTAGACGTAGCCAGTGGTGAAAATGTGGGGACGGTTTTCGCCGCCGACGACCTTTTCCGCGGTGCGGTTGTAATAGTTCTGTCCGCCGGTGCTGACCAGAGTCTTCGAGAACGTGTAGGACGCCATCATCCAGAGGCCTTTGGAGTAACGCTTCTGGAAGCTGGTTTCAAGGCCATTGTAAGTGCTATGACCATTCTGCGTGGTGACGGAGCCAAAGCCGCTGTACTGGGGGAACGGGCGCAGCGCCTGCGAGAGCGTTAGGTTCTGAGGGAAGCTGGCGTAGGGCAGTCTGAAGCCGGCGGCGATCACGGTCGGGTTGTTGATGACCGAACTTACGGGGCTGCTGAGTAAGTTTCCGTAGATGGGGAAGTACTTTGGGTCTAACTGATTGAAGTCGAAGCCGCTCTGGATCTTGACGCCGTAGTTGGCATGGAAGCTGGTGCGCAACAGGGTCGAGGGGGTAAAGCTATGCTCGACGGTGAAGTTGTAATCGACGTAGTAGCCGGGCTTTCCGGACTCGGCGGTCTTGTACGTTGGGCTGCCGTTGACAACCAAGCCGGGGTTCTTCTGCGGCGGACGTTGCGCTTCGACGAAAGCCCGGAGACCGGGCGAATCGAGACCTTGGCGCTGGGTGAAAGAGATGCCGTTCGACAGGCTGTTGCCGATGGAACCGAAGCCGCCGCCGAAGCCTTGGATGCCGTTGTCGGCGTTACCGTCTTCGCGGATGATGTCCCACATGATGGCCCCGCCGCCGCGGACTACCGTCTTCGAACTTATTTGGTACGCAAAGCCGAGTCGCGGCGCCCAGGCGTTCTTACGGGCGTTGAGGAGGATAGGGCGGCTCTCCGAAGCGAATTCCAATGCGCCCAGGATGCCATTGGCGGCAGGATTGGGGATCGTCGGATTGAAGTTACTATTCTGGAGCCTGGCTTCGCGGCGGGGCGTACTGTAGTCGTAACGAATGCCCAAGTTCAGGGTGAGCTTCTTGCTGACCTTAAAGTCGTCCTGCACGTATCCGGCGTAGTACTTATAGCGGTAGTCGATGTCGGCTCCGAAGTTAAAGGACCCACCGCTGGGTAAGCCTAGCAGAAACGCCGCGTAGCCGATGCCGGTTTGCCCGCCCACGGACGGGTTGCCGGTGGCCGCCGCGCTGTAGCTGATGGAGCCGCCGCAGTTATTACAATCCTGCCGACGATAGCTCAGCGAGATATAGCTACCGCCGAACTTGACGTTGTGACGACCTTTGACCCAGGACAGGTTGTCCGTAATGTTCAAAGTGCTGCTAGGCGATTTGGTATCGACGCTGCCGCCATAGTTACCAAACTCGGTGTTGTATTTGGTGTAGGCACCGGTCTTCTCCGCGCCGGAGCCAGTTAGTCCGGGCAGGAGGGTAGCCGCTCGGTAAGAGGCGGGCATGAGTAAGTTGGGCCCCTCTCCCAACCGTCGCTGGTTAATGCCCAGCGTGAAGTGGTTCAGCAGGTTATTCGTAATCGTATAGTCGCTGCCGAAGCGCCAGTAGCGGATTTGGCCGAACTCTTGAAACGCTTCGGCGAGGGGACCGGGGATCGGGCCGGCCAGGGGGTAACTGTCGAAGTATTGGCGGCTGAACATGCCGTTGACGCGGAACTTGTCGGAGAACAGGTGGTCGCCCTTGATGGAATAGACGCCCTGCCAAGCTCCGGGCGTCCGGGAACCGTTGTTCCGGATACGCGTGGTGTTGAAGACGACGTTGGGGCTGTCGGGTTCCGGCAGATACTTGAAAATTTCCTTGGCTACGGGGCTGATGCGGTCGGGGCAGATCACGTTCGCAACGCCGTTGCAGGCCAGGGGCCGGCGGTCGTTGGCGTTGGCGATGATGTTGCCGCTGGCGTCCATGGGATCGTACAAAGGAACCATCGCGCCGTTGGCGTTGGTGTAGCGGCGGAAATCGCCGTTGCGGAAATCGGCGATG
>JANODS010000822.1:0-1066 GCA_031412835.1 Acidobacteriota bacterium
TCCAGCGCTCCGGCTTCCAGGCTCGAACCGACCTTGGTTCGCTCCTTTCCGACGCCTCCGGCGGTCCACAGGGCGCGGTCTCCTCGAACGAGTTCCTGAACAACATGCAGCTCGACATCCGCGTCCGCACGGCCCCCAACACCAAGTTCACAACGTCCCTGACGAGCGACGTCCAAGCCGACGCCAGCATCAACGTGCGCGGCTCCGCCGTTCGTCCGGTCGTCCAGGGACGCATCGCCGTCAACCAGGGCGAAGTCAACTTCTTCGGCACCAAGTACACCATCAAGCGCGGCGAGATCAGCTTCTACAACACGAGCAAGATCGAGCCTGTCCTCGACATGGACCTCGAAACCCGCATCCGCGCCGTCACCGTAGGGATCAATTTCAGTGGCCCCATCAACAAGCTCAACGTCTCCTATCGCAGCGACCCGCCGCTCGCCCCCAGCGAAATCATCGCCCTGCTCACAGTAGGCCGCAGCCCGGATTCCGCCTCCTACACAAGCCCCGGCTCGCAAAGTGGCAACCTGTTCCAGACCGGTGCCAACACTCTGCTCGGCAACGCCATCTCCGCCCCGATCTCGAGCCAACTCCAGCGCTTCTTCGGCGTCAGCCGCATCAAAATCGACCCGCTCATCTCCGGCCTCGAAGGCACTCCCCAAGCCCGCATCACCGTCGAGCAGCAGGTCTCGAAGGACATCACGATGACCTTCGTCACCACCCTCAACCGCTCGCAACAGCAGGTGGTCCGCCTCGAATGGAACTTGAGCAAAGAGTGGTCCGTAATCGCCCTCCGCGACGAGAACGGCTCCTTCGGCCTCGACTTCCAGCTCCGCAAACAGGTCCGCTAAGCTACAGCTCCGACCGGCCTCGATACTGCATCTGGCTCAAGCGAAACTTCTCCCGAACCGAAAAGATCTGCAGGTCCGCGTAGATCTCGACATCGGCCGACTTGGCCGAAAACTCGGGGGTTCGATCAAAGAGAATCCGAACGTTCATCGTCAGGGCTTGCAGCTTCGCTTCCACCTTCACCGGCCGGATCGGCTTGGCGTTGCCGAACTGGACCGTC
>JANODS010000823.1:0-6932 GCA_031412835.1 Acidobacteriota bacterium
AGTCATAAAACGTCTTGCCGAACCAGGGGGTCCCGGCCACGATCTGGGTCGGGCCGATCTCTTCGTTCATCTCGGCGACCTTCCTCGGCAACCCATTGGCCGCCTTTTCGGGACGGGCCAGGGCGAACTCTTCATAGGTGCTCTGCTTCAAGGGCGTTTGCTTCACAGCTGGCGCTTCAACGCGGCCAGCGAGAAGACGGAAGGGCGGTTCTTGCCCCGGCTGATACCGCAGCGTTACCCGACGCTCGACCGGTGAAGCGTTGTAGTCGACTCGTTTGATGAGCGCTTTGGCTCGCACATCGTAGACGAACTTCCGGTGAGCGCCCGGCCCGCCCTTCTCTGGATGGCAAGCGATGACCACGTCCGTGTCGGTGGCACGTTCGACCCGGACGAAGCAATCGGCATCGTAGATGCCGGCGGCTACAGCGAGTTGGTAGATCAGGCTCGGCTGACCGCGCCGCTGCAGAAAGACACCGAGTGGCGTCTCTGGATTCCACCATCCAGACGAGTCACCAAGGGCCACGACGACATCAAGTTCCGAGTTAACTTGGGTCCGGCTCAAGACTCGGCCAGTGCTCGGCTTGCCCAGGAGTTGCAGGATTGACCGATCCGGATCAAAAGCGAAGGCGACGGGGAAAGCAAGGAGACAGAGAGCCCAGCGCATCATACCGTGAGTATAGGCTGATAACATAGAGGATTGTCTCGCATCTCTTCCTCTGTTGAGTCTGGGCTACCCACGAGCTGGCCTCAGGTTTATCTCGGCGTTGCCTTCACCACGATGGCGACGCTGTTGCTCGAACTGTCGATGACCCGCATCTTTTCGGTCGTCTTCTACTACCACTTCGCGTTTCTGGCCATTTCCATCGCGCTGTTCGGCTTGGGTGCGGGAGGGGTGTTTTCGTACGTCGTCGCGGCCCGACCGGGGAGCATGTTTCAGAAGCTCGGCTTTCTTTCGGCGGTGAATGCGGTGGTCCCGCTGATCACGCTGATCTTTATTTTGACGCGCGGGACGGAGCTTTCAAACACGACGCTGGCGGCGGTTTACTTTCTGAGCGCATTGCCGTTTTTCATTGCCGGGGCGATTGTGTCCCTGGCCATTTCGGAGACGATTGAGCGGATCGACAAGGTTTACTTCTTCGACCTGCTCGGCGCGGCCGGGGGCTGCTTGTTGTTGATCCCGCTGCTGAACACGTTCGGGGGGCCGAACACAGTGATCGCGGCGGCGATCCTGTTCGCGGTGGGTTCGGCGGTCTGGTACAACTTGGCCGGGGCAAGGCAGATGCGGGCGGCGGCCGTGGCGCTGGCGCTGATTCTGGTCGTGCTCGTGGTGGCGAACGCGAAGTCGCCGATCATCGACGTGAAGTACGCCAAGGGGCAGACGCTGGATAACGAGGTGTTCGTGAAGTGGAACAGCTTCTCGCGCATTGCGGTGGCTAAAGAGCGGGAGAGCGGCCAGTTGCAGGTGGTGATCGACGCGGATGCGTCGACGGGCATTGCGAACTTCGACTTCGCCAACCTGTCCGAGGGCGAGAAGAAAGATTTGACGCTGCAAGGGCCGGCGTTCCCGTACAAGATGCGACCGGGGGCGAAGACACTGATCATTGGACCGGGCGGCGGCTGGGATGTTTCGCGGGCATTGGCGACGGGCAGCAAGGACATCACGGGGGTCGAGATCAATCCGATCATCGCGACCACGGTGATGCGGGAGAAGTTCCTGGATTTCTCGCGAGGCCTGTATAAGCGGCCGGAGATCCGGATCGTCGAAGAGGATGGCCGGGCGTTTATCCGGCGGTCCCCGGAGAAGTATCAGGTGCTGCAAGCGACGCTGGTGGATACTTGGGCGTCGACGGCGGCCGGGGCGTTTGCGCTGTCAGAGAACAACCTCTATACGACTGATGCCTTCTATGACTACCTGAGCCACTTGACCGACGACGGTGTATTGGCGATCACGCGCTGGGGCTTCGAGCCGCCGCGGGAATCCGTCCGGCTTTTGACGCTGGCGAGGGACGCCCTGGGGCGCTTGGGGGAGAAGGATTACGGCAGGCACGTGATGGTGGTCCGCGAGGGATCGACGCAGGGCTGGGGCGCTCGCGATACGGTGCTAATCGCGCGGAAGCCGTTCTCCGAGATCGACGTGGAGCGGGCGAAGCTGATTGTGGCGGAAGCCAAGCTGGAGGTGGTTTATCTGCCGGGCACGACGAAGGATAACCCGTTCGTGAAGGTGCTGACGCTGCCCGATCTGAAGGACTATATTTCGTCTTACCCGTTTGATATTTCGACTGTCGACGACAATCGGCCGTTCTTCTTTTACACGGTGCAGCCGCGCGACCTATGGAGCTTCCTAACAAGCCCCGAAGGCAAGAGCGCGGACTACAAGATCAACAAGGCTGTGCCGCTGCTTTTCTCGCTGGTGGGCATCAGCTTGCTCGCGACGTTCGTGATTCTGGCGATGCCCCCGATCATCCTGGGTACGCGACTGCCACGAGAGAAGGGTGTGTTGCAGTTCCTGCTCTACTTCCTCTGCATCGGCGTGGGGTACATTTTGATTCAAGTGGCGCTGATCCAGAAGTTCGTCCTGTTCTTGGGGCACCCGACGTATGCGCTGACGGTGATCATCTTCTCGATGCTGGTCTTCAGCGGGTTGGGGAGCTTTTTGAGCCGGAAGCTGGTGGGCGAGAACGATAAGAAGCTGTGCGGGGCGCTGGCCCTTGTGAGCCTGTTTGTGGTGCTGCTGGCGCTATCCGCCGCGCCGGTGACTTCGGCGCTGGTGGGTCTGCCCCTGGCGGCGAAGATGGCCATTACGACGCTGATGATCGCTCCAGCGGCGTTCTTCATGGGCATGCCTTTTCCGCAGGGATTATCGCGGCTGGAGCAGTTCCATAAGCCATCGGTTCGTTGGGCTTGGAGCTTGAACGCCGCGTCGAGCGTGTTGGGTTCGGCGGGGGCGATTTTCCTGGCGATCTACTTGGGATTGCGGGAGACGCTGCTGGTGGGCGGGTTACTGTACTTGGGAGCGCTGGTTGTGATTCAGCGGACTTCGCGATATCTTCGGACGACCTAAATGTCACTGGAATCCTTATTCTCACTGAAGGGCAAAACGGCTCTGATTGCTGGCGCAAGCCGCGGCATTGGCTTGGCGATTGCGAAAGAGATCGCGGCGGCGGGCGCCCATACGGTGCTGGCTTCGCGGTCGATTGAAAAGCTACAGGCCGAAGCCGATGCGTTGAACACGGCGGGGTATTCGGCCGAGGCGGTGGCGCTCGACATGGAGAGCCGCGAGTCGATTCAGGCCGTGGGGAAGGCGTTCGCGGACAAGGCGGACATCCTAATCAACGTCGCGGGACGCAACGCGCGGCGGCACATGGAAGACTACTCGCGGGAAGAGTATGACTTGATCCTGCAGACCAACTTGCACAGCATTTTCGAGCTGACGCAGCTGGTGGGCAAGGGGATGGTGCAGCGGGGGACCGGCGGCAAGATCATCAACATCGGCAGCCTGATGTCGACGCATGGGGTGCCGTATTTGAGCGTCTATGCGATTTCGAAAGCCGGCATTGCGGGGCTGACGCGGGTGCTGGCGGCGGAGTGGGGCGCGCATAATATTCAGGTGAACTGCATCGCGCCGGGGTTCATCATCACGGACATCAACCGCGACATGTGGCAGGCACCGATGATGCATGGCTGGTTGAAAGGCGTGCAATCGATTCCGCAGGCGGGAACGCCGGAAGACATTGCGGGCTTGGCCGTGTTCCTGTCGGCGCCAGCATCGAACTATGTAACGGGGCAGTGCATTGCTTCCGATGGCGGCTTCACGACGACGGCGCGCTGGCCGTTTCAGCCGGTGTGATCCGGATAGTTCTCTTCTTCGCGATGGCCTTGCGCGGTTGGGCGCAGGAGGTGGATTTCTTGTGCCCGATGGACCCGGAGATTCGTTCGAAGGGTCCCGGGAAGTGCCCGCGTTGCGGGATGAAGCTGGAGGCCGGATTGCCGGACCCGGTGGAGTATCGCGTGGCCATGGGCACGGTGCCGGCGCGGCCGACGGCGGGGCGGACGGTGTTGCTTTCGTTTCGCGTCGTCGACCCGAAGACGGGCAAGCCGGTCGTGAAGTTCAATGAGATCCACGAGAGACTGTTCCACCTGTTTGTGGTTAGCGAGGACCTATCGTTCTACGCCCACGAGCATCCGGAGCGGCTGGCGGACGGGACGTTCCGTTTGGCGATTCTGCTGCCGCAAGGGGGGATGTATCGCGTGTTGGCGGACTTCTATCCGGCGGGGGGGACGCCGCAGTTAATTGCGAAGACGGTGTTGGTGGCGGCGGGTCCGAAGCTGACGATTCCGGAGCCGAAAGGCAACATGGGCGTGAAGCTGCGGACGGAGCCGGCGCAGCCTATCGCGGCGCAGAAGACGATGCTGTTCTTCGACGTGGACCCGGCGGAAGGGTTGGAACCGTGGCTGGGCGCGTGGGGGCATCTTCTCGTCGCGAGCGAGGATTTGCTGGACATGGTGCATGTGCATCCACAGTGGGAGTTCCAGCCGGAGATCTCGCCGACGGTGCAGTTTAACGTGATTTTCCCGCGGCCGGGGCGGTATCGGCTGTGGGTGCAGATGCAGCGGAAGGGTGTCGTGAACACGAGGTGGTTTGACGTGGCGGTGCGCGGGCTATAGACTGGCCCGATGATCTCCAGACGGATGTTCTTATCGGCGGTAGCTCTGACGGGGGCGGGGACTGGCGCGGCAGAGGCCGCGCTGCCCAAGATCAAGGTGAAGCGGGTGCGGATCTACGAGCCGCCCAACGTGAACCAGACCTTCGCCCAGAGCAACATGCTGGTGACGGTGGAGACGGACAACGGTCTCGTGGGCATCGGCGAAGGCGGCAAAAAGGACACGCTGGAGCAATGTGCCGGAACGCTGATTGGCCAGAACCCGTTTCGAATTGAGGCGTTGTGGCAGGAGATGTATATCGCTTGGTTCTACCCGCCGGGGCGAGAGAAGATACACGCTCAGGGCGCGATGGACTTGGCGCTGTGGGATTTAAAGGGTAAGGCGTTGGAGCTGCCGGTGCATGACCTGCTGGGTGGCGCGGTGCGGAACCACTTGGAATGCTATGCGACAGGCGGCGCGCCGCGGCCGGCGGGGTCGCCGCCGATGACGCTGCGGGATCGGGCGCGGGCGACGATTGACGCGGGGTATCGGGCGTTTCGGATGGGGGCGGGTGATACGCCGTCGGGCGGGGTTTACAACACGCATGAACGGGTGAGGAAGGTGGCGCAGGATTGCAAAGAGGTCCGCGAAGGGGTGGGCAAAGATGGCGACTGGTGTATCGACTTCCACCAACGATTCGACTATGCCGACGCGTTGCGGGCGTGCAAGTTGATCGAAGAGTTTGAGCCGTACTTTGTCGAAGACCCGGTTCGCGATGAGCATGCCCATCAGGACTTGCCGAAGCTGCGGCAGATGACGACGGTGCCGCTGACGCATGGCGAGGAGTGGGGCCAACGGTGGGACTTCAACCGGATTGTGGAGAACCACGACATCGACTACATACGGGCGACGCTACCGAATGTGGGCGGGATTACGGAGATGATGAAGATCGCGGCGATCTGCGAGACGCACGCCGTGGGGATCATTCCGCACTTCACGGGGCCGGTGGCGACGGCGGCGCTGGTGAACTGTTTGTCGACGTTTCCGGGACCGGTGATCATGGAATATAACTACGGCGGGAGGCCGATTCCGTACTTACCGGAGTGCCTCGACTTCAAGGACGGCAAGGCGTATCGCAATGATCGGCCCGGGCTGGGGACGACGGTGGACCTGACGAAGTGTAAGCTGATTGGCGAGGTGACGGAGCCGGGCAAGAAGAACGTCTACTACCGGCCGGATGGATCGCTGACGCACTGGTAAGATATTGCCCATGATGACCCGACGCGCGTTGTTCGCTGCCGCCTTGGCACCCGCTCAGATGGCCGAGGCGGTGAAGCCGATGGAGCAGGCGGTGGCTGATGGCAAGCTGAAGGCCGCCGTGCTGCGGGTGACGCAGGGGGACGGCGTATTCGAGAAGGCGTTTGGAACGGCGAAGGGGAGTTCGCCGTTCCTGATCGCCTCGATCACGAAGCCGATGACGGCGACGGCGGTGATGACTTTGATGGATGCCGGGAAGTTGGCGCTGGATGCTCCGGCGGCGAAGCTTCTGCCGGGGTTGGACGGGCGGATTACGTTACGGCACTTGTTGACGCATAGCTCCGGGTTGCCGGATATGTTGCCGGAGAATACGGAGTTGCGGAAGAGACATGCGCCTCTGCGGGAGTGGGCGGCGCTGGCGGTGAAGACGCCGCTGTTGTTTGCTCCGGGGACGCGGGTGAGCTACCAGAGCATGGGGATTTTGCTGGCGGCGACGATGGCGGAGAAGGTGAGTGGGAAGGCGATGCCGCAGTTGCTGGCGGAGCGAGTTTATGGGCCGCTGGGGATGGGCGATTCGGCGTTGGGGTTGGGCCGGTACAAGTTGGCCGATGTGGTGCGGAGCCAGACGGAACATGCGGATCCTCCGGGAGATACGGGGTGGGATTGGAATAGCCAGTGGTGGCGGGAGTTGGGCGTGCCATGGGGCGGGGCGCATGCGACGGCGGCGGACATCACGAAGCTCCTGCGGTACTTCTTGAAACCTGGGAAGGGGCCTTTGCGGGCTGCCACGGCGCAGTTGATGGTTACGCCGCAGAACGCGGAATATGGGTTGGGATGGTCCGTGAAGCCGGAGCCGTTCGGGCATGGCGGATCGACGGGGACGTTGTGCTGGGCGAACGCGGCGACGGACGTGACGTTCGTACAGGTGACGAGCTTGCCGGCGAGCGTGTCGCAGAAGACGGTGCTGGATCCGGCGTCGAGGGCGGTGCGGAAGGCGTTTGGGCTTTAGCGTTCGAAGCTGATTCGCAAGCGGC
>JANODS010000824.1:0-2334 GCA_031412835.1 Acidobacteriota bacterium
ATCACATGGTTCTTAAACGACCAAGTAAACGCCGATTTCGCGTTCCGAACCTTCACCGTCAACGACGCAGTCATGTTGTCTTTCGACGCCGTGATCCGCGTCTCACCATCCGAACGCGGCGTCACCAATCCGGTCGGCGAAACGATGGCCACGGACGGGTTCGACGACGACCACGCCGCCAGCCGGGTCCAGTCCGCCTGCGCCGTCTCCAACTGCGCCTCCGCCAGCAACTGCTGACGAGACTCTGGAGTCGCCAGCGTCACCTCCTTCGGGTAAATCGAAAGCGACGGAGCGGACATCAGCAAAGCCGCTGTAAAAGGAAGCAAGAGGTAAATGCGCATTGGCTTACACGAAGAGTTCTTTGATCGGTTCCGTACCCCGGTCCACCACCGGGATCGGTCGGCCCTGGGCACCGGGAAGTTCAGTTTCCAGATCGATGCCAAGGCCCTTGTAGATGGTTGCGGCCACCTCCGCCGGAGTCGTCGGACGGTCCTTCGGCATCGCCCCGATCTCATCAGACGCTCCGACGATGGTGCCGCCCTTCAAAGGTCCGCCGCCCATCAGGATCGACCAGCATTGTGGCCAGTGGTCGCGTCCGCCCGCCGGGTTCACCTTCGGTGTCCGGCCAAACTCGCCGACGCCAACGACCATCGTGTTCGACAGCAAACCCCGCTGCGACAGGTCTTCCAGCAACGAGCTATACGCCATATCGAACATCGGTCCGACCAAGTCTTTGTAGCAGGAAATCGGCGAAAATGGCTTCGAGCCGTGAATATCCCAAGTGATCTCATCGAACACCGTTTCGAACATGTTGATCGTCACGAAGCGAACACCCGCCTCAATCATCCGTCGAGCTAGCAGACAACTCTGCCCAAACCGATTCAGGCCATACTTTTCCCGCGTCGCTTCCGGCTCCCGATGCAGCTCAAACGCCGCCCGCGCTTTAGCGGAGGACATCAACGTGTAAGCCTGCTGAAAACTCGAATCCAGCAGCCGAGCGTCTTGCGAAGTCTCGAACTTGCTCACCGATTTATCAATTGCCTCCCGCCAGTTCTTCCGGCGATCCACCCGATGCGCCGAAAGATAATCCGGCGGCAGCATATCGGGAACCCGGAAGTTCGGGTCCGAAGGATCCGCGTTGAGAATGAACGGGTCGTAAGACTTGCCCAAATACCCGGCGCTGTGCCCGTGCGGCATGTTCCCGCCCGTGGCACCAATCGGCCGAGGCAGCAGCACATGCGGCGGAACATCGCCCTTTGGACCACGCAGTTTTCCCAGCACACAGCCATAGTGCGGATGCTCCACTCCGCCCTGGAACAGGCGACCAGTCTGCATCATTTGATGGCCCGTGTCATGCACCGCGGCGGCGGTATGGTACATCGACCGAACAATCGAAAACTTGTCGGCATGCTTCGCCATCCGAGGGAAATTCTCGGAAATCTCAATGCCCGGAACGTTGGTCTTGATAGGCTTAAACGGGCCGCGGATTTCGATTGGCGCGTTGGGTTTCATGTCCCAGGTATCAATCTGCGACGGTCCGCCGACGAGCATCAGCAGGATGCAGTTGACGTCCTTCTTCGGGTCGACGGCACCATGCGCCTTCATCCCCATAAACTGAGTCAGGCCGAGCCCAAGCGTCGATAGAGCTCCGGCGTGGAGGAAGTCGCGGCGGCGCGTGCCATCGCAGAACTCAACAGGGCGATCCGCGTCCAAACGAAACATGGGCTCTCCTTAACAATCCAGTCGCTCTGATTCTATCGCAACGAGCTTATGGAAAAAGCACGGCCCGAGCTTCGTCGGCCACTAACATGCACCTGCCGTTGTGGCCGCAGTTAGGAACCTTCACCAGCGTATGCTTCGCTTTGTACTTCCCATTGATGTATTCGAGGTAGTTGACGCCCCGCTGAAAACGGTTCGGCCCCTGGGTCATCGCCGAACACGAAGCATCGAACGAAAATTGCGGAGTAATATCGTATTCGCCCAGCAAATAGACAACCGGCCGCCGAACCGCATTGGCCGAAAACCCTTCCGATTTCGACTTGCCCACCAAGCCATACTTCCAGTCGTTGTACCCCTTGCATTCCGCGTTCGGAGCCGGGCGGCTAGCGTCAAAATAGAGATAGCTCGATGGGTTGGAAACCACGAACGTAATGGGGAGCGTCGAATCGTAACGCGACACGGCCACATAGCGGTTGACGAACTGGCCCCCGGCCGAGTGACCGAACACCACTATCTTCTTCATGTTGGGATAGAGCTGTTTATTGGCAAAATGCGCCAACAGCTTATCGACAACGTCAAAGGCGCTCACCGTCGGTAGGTCCACCGCCGGCCCCC
>JANODS010000825.1:0-7084 GCA_031412835.1 Acidobacteriota bacterium
CGCCCCCGGCGTATCCGCCATCACAATCTCCGCCGTCGGCTCATGAGCCGTCGCAGAGCAATCGTCCCTTTCGCCACCAAGATCTTCTTCCACTCCGGATAAATCTCCAACGGCACAATCTGGTGAATCGAATTCGGGCTCGACAAACGCCCCCGGATCTAAACAGCTTTACCCTGCCAAGCTCCCCTGTAAGAATCATCACTCCATCGGCTACAAACTAGAGTGACAAGAGAATTTATGCACGATGCGGACCAGCAGCGCCTGTTCGACCAGTGGATCAACCGCCACCGGGGACTTCTCTTCAAAGTTGTCCGCGCCTACGCCTTCACGCTCCAGGACCAAGAGGATCTCTTCCAGGAAATTGCAGCGCAACTCTGGCGCTCGGTCCCCAACTTTCGAGGGGAAGCCGCCGCTACCACCTGGATCTATCGGGTCGCCCTTAACACCGCCATCGCCTGGACGCGAAACGAGCGAAAACACCGCGACGGGAAACAATCGATGGAAGGCGTCGAACCGATCATTCTCGAAGCTTCCGCCGCACACCCACAGGTCGACTGGCTCTACGCGCAGATCCGCGAACTAAACGAAATCGACCGTTTCCTGACCCTGCTGCTGCTTGACGGCTTCAGCTACCGAGATATGGCAAACATGCTCGGCATCACCGAAAACCACGTCGGGGTGAAAATCAGCCGCATCAAGGCACATCTAACGAAACAGTCCAAAGAGGAAGCCAGCCATGGAGTTTAAGGATCTACAAGCAATTTGGGATACACAAAACGAACGGCCCGTCTTTGCGATCAACGATAGCAGGCTTTCCGTCGCGCTCTATCAACAGCGCGAACATCGTCGGCGAAGGCTCTTCAACCTGTTTTTCATCCCCTTCTACGGCGTGACGCTGGCGATCGTGGTGGCCAACGCGCTCCTGTTCCTGCTCTTCTTCGCAAAAACGATCTACCAGTTAAGGCCCTCCGACCCGCCTATGACGGTCTGGGACGGCGCGGCACTCTTGGCCGTCATTACCGCAGCAGTGGACATAGCCGTGCGGTTGCAAGCTCAACGCGGAAGGCACCAACGCGCGCAGAAGGCGTTCGCTCCGTCGCTGCGCGAAGAACTGGAGCACGGTATTTCTCAGCTCGACTTCGAACTCAGCCTCCTTGGCACCGCCCCAGTGCGAAAGATGATTGGCCTGGTTTCGATTGGGACCATGGTGTTCGTGTGGGAGGTCGCGCGCCTAAACGGCCTCCCCGCTCCTTGGTTGGAATTGTCGTATTGCCTTTTCGTGCTCCCGGCCGTTTGGGCCAATGCCGCCGCCCAGAAAGCAGCCTCGGAAGAGGTGTTGCAGCGCAAACGTGCGCTGGAGTCGATGCGCGCAACGCTCGTCGATTGACCCCTTCGGTCGCTACCTCCTGCCAGCACTGGAGTCGGGCGACAGCGGGCAACTCCGCCACCCGGTCTAGCTACCTGATCCCCAGCGCCCGAAGGCCGGGCCACCCTAGTGCCAGCTGCGCCCTCGGTCGTCAGCGCTGTTGCCAGAGGACTAAACGTTAGCGATAATATTTTGGATTTACGCAGTCAGGAAGGCTGCCGGGCAATGTCCATGGATTCCTACCATAAATGGCTGAAAGAGATTCGAGAGAAGCTCGCCGCCGCCGTAACCGAGGCGGTGCCGCTAGTCGAGCAAGGCAAGTTCGACGAGGCCGAAAAGTTGGTGCGAGCCGTCGAAAGTGACATCTATGGAGCGGTGGCGCTCGGCGATATGTTCACGAGCGCCCTTGAGCGCATGGTGCGGAGTCCACATCCGGATCGCGTCCTCGCTCAAGCGCTTTGCGAGCGCGCGCTGCGTTGGCGCAGCGCCTGGCCCGGAATCCATACGGAGGAGGAAGCGAGGGCGGAGCGGGCTCATGTCGAGGAGGTGCGGCAAGATTTGACCGCGCTGCTTCAATCGCTGCCTGAGGCGTAGCGACCTACCGAATCCCCCACATCCCCTTCCGCGCCTCCTTAAACTCATACCGCCCCGGGTTCACGCTCGTCGCCCCCGGGGTATCCACCATCACAATCTCCGCCGCCACCGGCTCATACGCCGCCCGCGGAGCAATCGTCCCCTTCGCCACCAAGATCTTCTGCCTTTCCGGGTAAATCCCCAACGACACAATCTGATGGATCGAATTCGGGCTCGACCGCTCGCTCGTCACTACCAAATAATTCGACAGATCCCGCGTGGAACCCTCCGCCTCAATCACCGCCGTATGCCCCAAATTCCAATACCGCCCGCCCCCATGCCGCACCGCCGTCTCGATGTATTTCCCCGCATGAAAGCTCCGCACCTTCCCCTTCACCCGCACCGGCACCCCATGCGCTTTGTCACTCTTCCCTCCCACTAACTCATCAAACGCCCCGTCCAACCCCACCTTTCGCGCCGCCCCAAACGCCCCCGGGTCATACATCACCACCACCCATCCCGTCGCCTTCTGCTTCACTAACTCTTCCAGCAAGAACGTCGAATCCCCCGCCGATCCGCCGCCTACGTTGTCCCCAATATCAAACAGCGCCACCGGAAACTTCGCCGCCCCCATCGCCGCCGTCACCGCCCCCGCCGCCTGCGGAAGATTCAGCTTCAACCGGTCCCGTTGCGCCCACATCATGTCACTCAACCGCTTTGCTTCGCGTTCCGCCAGGTTCCGATCCCCGTCCGTCACCACAATCACGCTCGGCCCCATATGCGGCGAGTCGTTGTACTGATAGCCCCCCATCACGCTCGCCGCTAGAATTTTCGGATTCTCCCGCTCCATCCGAAACGTCTCCTGCGTCAAAGGCTTCATCGGGTCGCCGTACGTATTCTGAAACACGATGTTGTAGATCATGTCCGGCTTGATAATCGTCTGCACCGGATGGATTTCCCCCTTCAGCATCCGACCCAAAATGTTCGCCGCCTGCACCCCCCGGTCTTTCGTATCCAAATGCGGATTCTGCTTATACGAAACCAGCACGTTCGTCATCTCAACAATCGCCGGCGACGTGTTCCCATGAAAATCGTGGGTCAGCACAATCGGGAACGGCTTCGGGAACTTCGCCCGCAACCGCCGGATCAACTCCTCGTCCCCCTGCGGAAAATCCTCGGCGTACATCGCCCCGTGCAGCGCGATCAGAATCGCATCGCACGGCCCAGCCTTCTCAAACCCTTCCACCAGCCGCTTGGCCAACTCCTCAAACGCCGTCCGGCTCACCGCCCCCCGCGGTGTCGCATGCGAGTAAACCGTCGGCACCATCGTCCAACCCTGCCGCCGCCCCTCCTCCACAAAACCCGCCACCTCCGTGTTCCCGGCCCCCCAGCGCTCCAGCGTCGGCTCCACCCATTCAAAATCCGCCAACTCCGTCTTCGCCGGGTTGAACGAGTTCGATTCGTGCATAATCGAACCCAAAGCTACCCGAAAGGTCTTTACTTGTGCACCAATAGAGGTGGCGGCAATCATCGTCATGGCATTCCTACGGCTGAACTTCATCGCGTCCAAAGTATGTCACAAAAACAAGCGTTTTTCTATTGAAACCTCCCGCCGCTCCTTCCTCGGCTTCCCGTTCGCCTTCCCCCTCGCCTTCGATCGCCAAGGCCGCGTTACCCGCTCCGAAACCCGTTCCGCCGAAGGCTTCGCCGAACCCCTCCCCCCCGCCCCACCCATCGAGATGATCCAACTCCCCACCGGTCCCTTGCGCCTCTCCAACGGCCGCGACACTGTCGTCTCCGCGTTCGCCCTCGGTCGCTCCGAAATCACCGTCGCGCAGTGGAACGCCGTCGCGAAACTCCCCAAACGCAAACGCCTCCTCCGCCCCCTCAAAACCGGCAAGGAATCCCCCTTCGGCTGGCAACCGGAACAAGCCGCCGAAACCATCGCCTTCCACGACGCCATTGAGTTCTGCGCCCGCCTCTCCAAACACTCCGGCCGCCTCTACCGACTCCCCACCGATCACGAATGGGTCTACGCCTGCCGCGCCGGAACTCCCACCGATTTCTGGTGGGGCAATGCGTTCAACCCCGCCCTCGCCGTCGCCCCCAAAGAAACCGACGCCCCGCGCCCGCCTGCTTCCACCGGCTTCGCCAACCCCTTCGGCCTCTTCGACATCGTCGGCAACGTCGACGAATGGGTCGCCGACTCCGACCCCAAACGCGCCGACTTCCACCTCTTCCGCCTTTCCGCCACAGAATCCGACTGGCTCAGCGAAAAGTTCACCCGCACCGATCTCGGCTTCCGAGTAGCGGTCTAGTCATCTGCTATCTTAGAAAGTTCCCCCGCAAACTCCTATACCCATGTCGTTTCAGATTCGCCCCCACAAGGAATTCCTCGTTCAGCCGGCCCTGCCGCCCGAGTTGTCCCGCCTCTCAGAACTCTCCTATAACCTGCTCTGGGTCTGGGAACCCAACCTCCGGGGCATGTTCCGCCGCCTCGATCCCATCGCCTGGCGCCACAGCGGGCACAATCCTATCCTCATGCTTGGCCAAGTCCCCCAGGCCAGCCTCGTGAAGGCCGCCGCCGACACCCGCTTCCTCTCTCTTTACAAGAAGGCCTGCGAGCGTCTCGACGCCTATATGGACTCCTCCACCGCCGCCCAGTCCGACAAATTGATCGCCTACTTCTCCATGGAGTACGGCCTCGCCGAATGCCTCCCCGTCTACTCCGGCGGCCTCGGCGTCCTCTCTGGCGACCATCTTAAAGCCTCCTCTGATCTCGATCTCCCCCTCGTCGGTGTCGGCCTGCTCTATCAGAAAGGCTACCTCCGCCAGTCCCTCAACCAAGACGGCTGGCAAATCGAAAAATCGCCCGAAAACGATTTCTACACCCTCCCCATCCGCCCCGTCCTCCAAGCCGACGGCTCCGAACTCATCGTCTCCGTCAACCTCCCCGCGGGCGTCGCCTATATCAAAGCCTGGATCATTCAGGTCGGTCGCGTTCGCCTCTTCCTCCTCGATACCAACATCCCCCAGAACCCCAGCCCCGAACTCCGCAACATCACCGACCAACTCTACGGCGGCGACTCCGACACCCGCATCCGTCAGGAAATCGTCCTCGGCATCGGGGGCATGCGCGTCCTCGGAGCCCTCGGCCTCAAACCCACCGTCTTCCACATGAACGAAGGCCACTCCGCCTTCCTCGCCGTCGAACGCATCCGCCTTATGATGGCCAACAATGGCCTCAATTTCGAAGAGGCGGTCGAAGCCATTCGCGCCAACAGCGTCTTCACCACTCATACCCCCGTCCCCGCCGGCATCGATCTCTTTGATACCGGCCTGCTTCACTATTACTTCCGCGACTACTGCGCCGCCGCCGGCTTCTCCTTCGATACCCTCGCAGGTCTCGGCCGTCGCCACCCCAACGATGGCGGAGAATCGTTCTCCATGGCCGTCCTCGCCATCAAAACAAGCTGTTGGCGCAACGGCGTCAGCGCCCTCCACGGCGAAGTCTCTCGGGAAATGTGGCAGGACCTCTGGCCCCAACTCCCCCCCCGCGAAGTCCCCATCACCTCCGTCACCAACGGCGTCCACGTCTCCACCTGGCTCAACGGCGACCTCGCCAGCGTCTACGATAACTTCCTGCAACCCGACTGGCGTGAACACTCCGAAAACAAGGCCACCTGGGACCTCATCGACGACATCCCCGCCGAAGAAATCTGGGAAGCCCACAAAAAGCGCAAACGCCAACTCATCTCCTTCGTCCGCGCCCGCGCCACCGCCGCCGCTACCCTCCGCAAGTCTTCCCCGGTTGACATCCGCCGCCTCTCTGACATCCTCGATCCCGACACCTTCACCATCGGCTTCGCCCGTCGCTTCGCCACTTACAAGCGAGCCACGCTCATCTTCAAGGATCTGCCGCGCCTCAAACGCCTCCTTACGAATAACCGCATGCCGGTCCAAATTCTCGTCTCCGGCAAGGCTCATCCCAAGGACATCCCCGGAAAAGCGCTCATCCGCGAAATCGTCCAACTCTCCCGCGACCCCGAAATCGCCCGCCGCCTCGTCTTCGTCGAAGACTACTCCATGCAAGTCGCCCGCGAACTCGTCCAAGGCGTCGACCTCTGGCTCAACAACCCTCGCCGCGGCGAAGAAGCCTGCGGCACGTCCGGCATGAAGGCCGCCCTCAATGGCAACCCCAACCTCTCCGTCCTTGATGGCTGGTACGACGAAGCCTACGAAACCTCCGGCGGCTGGGCCATCGGCGACCGCGAACCGTACTCGGAGGACCAGGACGAAATGCACACCGCCGCCGTCCTCTCCCTTCTCGAAAACGAAATCGTCCCGCTCTACTACTCCGCCCGCGCCGACGAAGTGCCCCACGAATGGGTCCGTAGAATGAAGCTAAGCCTCAAAAACGTCACCCCTCAGTACGACGCTAAGCGCATGCTCAACGAGTATTCCAGCCTGCTCTATAACCCCGCCCACGAACACCTCACCGAAATCGCCGCCAAGAATTTCCAAGCCGCCAAAACGCTGGCCGTCTGGGATAAGCAGGTCCACGGACTTTGGGATCGCATCCGCTTCGTCGAAGTCGATGGCGGTCCGGTCTCTACCATCCAAACCGGCAAAGTCCTCCCCCTCCGCGCCACTATCGAACTCGCCGGCCTCAAGCCAGAGGATGTTCGCGTCGAAGCCGTCGTCGGCCGCATCGATGCCGACGGCAACCTCGAAGATTCCAGCGTCATCGCCCTCCCCGTCATTGAACAGCACGGCACCGCCTTCTCCTTCGGCCGCGAATACTCGCCCCTCCAAACCGGGCGCCTCGGCTTCGCCTTCCGCGTCAGTTCGAACCACTATCGCGACCCCCTCACCCGCCCCACCAACGCCCTCTTGAAGTGGTCCGACTAGCCGCCCCCCTGCCATTCGTGGTACACCTCTAAGCAACTACATGGACGGCGATCGGAAATACAAACAGGCCGGTTACCAGGACTCTTCCTCGGAAAAAACCAAAGGTGGCGGCAGTAAAGCCGACCATTACATTAACGGCGAATACTACGGCCCCCGGGCCCCTCTTGATGGGCCTCACGCGCCTCGATTGGTCCGCAGCGTCGCGGCCAGCCGCTGCTTCAATTGTTCCAACCC
>JANODS010000826.1:0-2581 GCA_031412835.1 Acidobacteriota bacterium
GGGTATGACGGGTTCATACGCGGGTGTTATTGGGGTGGAGAAAGGGCCGATCATTCGGAAATTTCAGACGTCGTTGCCGATGCGGATGGAAGCGGCGAAGGGGATGGTCGAGTTGCATGCGACGATTGTGACGGCGGACCCGGAGACGGGCAAGGCCGTCCGAATCCGTCGTTTTGATGTAAAGGAATAGCCCTACTCTGCCGATAAGGTGGATAGATGGGCGTTTTACCAACCAACAAGTCTGCTTCGCGCCTAGCCCAAGTTTTGGTCGTATTGGCGGTGTTTTCATTGGCCGCGTCGGCTGGACTGGATCGGGCAACGGGAAGGCGTCAGTTGGTGTTTCAGCAGTTGGGGATGGAGCTTCAGGAGCTGGACCAACTAGAAGAGTTGCTGGAGCAATGGAGCCGAAGCGGCGATCCCGTGGAGCGGGAAGCGCTTTCGGCGCGGGTGGCGACGAAGACGCGGCGGATTCTCAAAGCGAACCCTCAGGCGGCGCTGGTGGATCGGTTGACGCGGATCGAGACTTTGATTCAATGGTCGCAGTCACTGCGCGGCAGTGAGGAAGTGGCCGAAAATGTGGCGCAACTCGCCGAATTGAGTCAGACGCAGCATCGTCTGCGCTTGGAGCTGCAATCGACGGTTTCTCGATTCGAATCGATGCAGGCTTCGGTGGGGGAGGAGGCCAACGTTTATGAACGAGGTGGGCAAGTGTTGTTGGCGTTTGGGATTTTGGCGTCGATCGCGGCAGCGGTGACGTTGTGGCGAGGGCGGCGAACGAGATCGCTGGAGCCCCGTTACGCGTCATCTCAGGATCCGCGAGGTTTGCGATAAATCGATAGGCAACTCGTTCTTCGTTGACGATTCCGCGGCCCGCGATGAGAGATGATGTTTAGACCGTGCCGCAACCCGATGAAGCAGGACTCTCCAAGTATGGTTACGCCCAGGAGTTATGGCGGAGCATGGGGGGATTTTCCAATTTCGCCATTTCGTTTTCGATCATTTCGATCCTGACGGGAGCGGTGACGCTGTACGGGTATGGGTTTGAGATGGGCGGGCCGTTGGAGATGACACTGGGCTGGCCGTTGGCGACGGTCTTTTCCCTGCTTTTGGCGGCGAGCATGGCGGAGTTGTGTTCGGCTTTTCCGACGTCGGGGGCGATGTATCATTGGACGGCGGCGCTGGGTACGCCGGGGATGGCGTGGTTTGTATCGTGGATGAACTTGGTGGGCTTGATGGGGATGTTGGCGGGGATTAACTATAGCTGCGCTCAGTTTTTAGGGCCGGTGATTGGGTGGCCGGGGGAGCGGGTGTTTTTGCTGTTTGTCTTGCTGACGATGGGGCAGGCGCTGTTCAACCTTTTGCGGGTGAAGTGGGTTTCGTGGATGAATGACGCGAGCGTGGCGGTGCATATTGCAGGGGTTTTGTTGATTCTGGGCGCTTTGTGGTGGGGTGCTCCGCTGCGACCGGTCTCTTACCTTTGGGAGCGGTCGACGGGGACGCCGTATGCTTGGGTGTTTTTGTTGGGGCTATTGCAGGCGCATTGGACGTTTACAGGGTTTGACGCGTCGGCGCATATGGCTGAGGAGACGGAGAATCCGCGGACGAAGGCACCGTGGGGGATGGTGTTGTCGGTGGCGGTGGCCGGGGTGTTTGGATATGTTTTGCTGTTGATGCTGACGCTGGCGATTCAGAAGGTTCCGACGGGGACGAGCACGCCGATGGCGATCGCCATATTTACGGGAGCGTTGGGGGAGAGGGCCGGGATGTTGATGAGTTTGGGGGTGTCGCTGGCGATGTGGTTTTGCGGTTTGTCGACGTTGGTGTCGGGATCGCGGACGGTATATTCGTTTGCGCGGGACGGGGGATTGCCGGGTTCGGGGCATTTCCGGAGGGTGGATGAGAACGGGGTTCCGCGGTCGGCGGTGGTGGCGATGGCGGGGTGTGCGATTGGGTTGATGGCGTGGGGGGAGGCGGTGCCGGTGGTTACTTCCTTGAGTACGGTCGCGCTGTATTGGGCGTATGTGATTCCGGTGTGGTTAGGGTGGCGGAAGAGGCAGGAGTGGATTGGGGAGGCGGAGTGGACGTTGGGGAAGGCGGGATGGTGGGTGAATTTGTTGGCTATTGTTTATACGGTGTTTATATGTGGGGTGTTGGTAATGCCGCCGAACGCGCTGGCGGGAAAGACGTTGGCCGGGGTGGTGATTGGTTTGGCGTTGTTATGGTGGGGTGGGGTGAGGAGGCGGTTTGGGGGGCCAAGTTGGGTGCGGCGGGAGGGGTAGAGGGAAGGGGCGATGGGTGGGAGCTGATGGCCCCCGGTGCGGGGCCGCGGGGGCGAGGGGAGGCGGTGCGCAGTGGAGGCGCCGCGGGCGGGGGTGCTCTATTCGTAGCGGAGGGCGTTTAGGGGCTCGATGTTCATGGCTCGGCGGGCGGGTAAATAGCCGGAGGCGAGCGAGACGGTGGCGACCAGGATCACGGCGGCGGCGAGGACGAGAGGGTCGGAGCCCTTCATCTCGAAGAGGAGCGACTCGACGTAGCTGGATAAGAGAATCGCCGAGGGGAAGCCGATGATGACGCCGAAAAT
>JANODS010000827.1:0-3018 GCA_031412835.1 Acidobacteriota bacterium
CTTTCGCGCGGGCGTAGGCTTCTACACCGTCGACATCAAGTTCCCGCTCCAACGCGGCAACTACGATGAATACGTCGCTACGGTCAACCAACAGGCGGCTCCGGGTGATCCTTCGCCCGTCTTCCGTCTGAGCCAAGGCCCAGCCCCGATTCGTTTCAACATCGCCAGCGGCGGCACCTCCCCGTTCAGCGGTACGAACCTCGGTTCGCGCAGCGTGGAATGGTGGGATCAGAACCTCCGCAACCCGTATGTGTTGAACTTCAACGGCGGCGTGCAGTACGAAGTCGCCCGCGACTACGTCGTCGACGTTAGCTACCAAGGCTCCTCCGGCGTCGGTCTTATCGAGCGCTGGCAAGCCAACTCGTTCCCCATCGATTACTTCTCCGGGAACCCCACCCAACAGAACGCCGTCCTCGCGGCCGCCCAGAACTTCCGCCCGTACAACGCCTTCGGCGACATCCGGCTACGGTCGAACTTCGGCCACTCGACGTTCCACTCGGGCACCGTAAAACTTGAAAAGCGCATGTCTCGCGGCATGTTCTTCTCGACGTTCTACACCTTCTCGAAAGCAATCAACTCGCAGGATAACGACAACGACGGCTCCGGCGTCGCGCCCCTGCAAAATCGCAGTCTTGAAAAAGCGTTGGCCGGTTACAACCGCTCCCATCGCTGGCTCGCCACCGTAAACTACGAACTACCTTTCGGCCAAGGGAAGAAGTACGCCTCCAGCGGCTGGAAGAAGATGGCCTTTGGCGGTCTCGAACTTTCCTGGATCCAAACGGTCGAGAGCGGCAACCCGTTAACGTTCTCGTTTGACGGCAGCCCAAACAACTACTACCCAGGCTTCGCCGGCAACCGCCGTCCGAACGCCGTGGGTCCGGCCGTCCAGATCCGGGACAACTTCCGGGACACCGGCGGCGACCGGTTCAACGTGCAGAACATCAACTCCGTCTTTACGGGCGGCCAGAACGGCCTGGACGCGTTTGCCTACCCGGCGGCGTTCACCGTCGGCAATCTGGGCCGCAACACGACCACCGGCTTGCCGCTGCTCTGGAGCCAAATTTCAGCACAAAAGAACTTCCAGTTCGGTGAAAAGGTCCGCGCCCAACTGCGCTGGGACTTCCAGAACGCCCTGAAAACCTATAACTTCAACCCGCCCACCACCACCGTCGATTTCCGTAACCCGCGGACCTTCGGCAAGGTGTCGAGCGACCCGCGCACGGCCTCCCTCGGCGGCCAACCGCTGATGAACCTGACCCTGGCCATCTTCTTCTAAACCAGAAGCAGCCCAGCAAAAAGGCCGGTCCCTTCGCGGGGGCCGGCCTTTTTTGCGTCTACCGCTGCACCGGGATGTAAGCCACCGCCGAGCTAATCCCGTTCACCGTAATCCGCAGTTCGTACTCCCCATTCTCCTGGTCCCCCGGCACCTGAAAGCCCACCAGATACACCCCTGCAAAGCTCGACAAGCCCGTGTACAGCGGCACCACCGTCCGTGTCCCGAACTGCAGCGCAACTTGTCCCGTCACCGGATACCCGCCATCCCGGGCCACCGGAATCCTCCCCGTCACCACCACCGGATTCGTCGGCCCCAGCCCCATCCCGTAGGCAATCACGAATTCACCAGGCCGCGCCGGCCGCACCCCCAGCCCGCTAATCGACGTCACCCCGAACAAGTTCGCCGGCGCAATAAACGCCGAGTTGTCCGCCGCCAACGTGGCCGCGTAGCGCCGATTCCCCTGGTCGTAAGTGAAGAACGAAGGGTTCAACGACCGCGCTGTCACCGAAACCGGGCTACTCCGAACCCCATCCCGTTCCACGACCACGTTCACTGGCCCCGCCGCCACCCCATCGGGAGCGATCGCGTTTACCTGACCAGGGCTCGTGAACACCAGCGAGGCCTCCTGGCTGCCCACAAAAATCCGCGTGCCGTTCAACGTCTTCGGCGCCTCGCCGTTCACAAACGCCTGACTCCAGTCGCCGGTGCCGCCGCTGAGGCTGCCTCCAAAAACAGAGAAGAATGCTCCCGGCGCGATCGGCGTGCTCTCGGCAAACGTCGCCCCGTTGCGAACCCCGGCCGCCGTAAACGACGGGGTGGTCGCCCCAATGGTGGTCGAGAACGGATCGCGAGCGAGCTGAATCACCTCGGCGTCCGAAAGCGCGTTCGTATAGGCCCGCAGTAGAGCGATCCGCCCAGAGGAGTAGTCCCCTCGGCTCTGGTCCGCCGTGTTGTCGAGGAAGAGATGCACGATCCGGTTCGCCGTCAGCAGGTTCATCGACGACGTGCCCAGATTCATATCGATCTGCCCGTTGACGTAGAACCGAAACCGGTCGCCGGTCACCGTAACCACAACGTGCTGATATTGGCCGTTTGTCTGGCTGGCCGTACCGGTCGCCAGCGTGGAAAGCGTGTAGCGGTTCTGTGGATTCAGGTAAAGGCCACGGTCGGAGACCCGGTCCTGCACATCGAAAACCCGACGAAACGTCGACGGGCGTTCCGTAAAGGTGAACACCATTTCGAAGGAGTAAGAGAGCGGATTCACCACGCCAGCCGTGAGTAACGATAAGCCGGCTTGGTCGTTCGCAGTCCCGGAAAACTGGTACACCGTCCGCTGGCTCCCCAGCACCGTGTCGGTTAGATAGCTGCTTCGGTTCAACGGATCCACGGCCAACAGCGCCGGTCCGCCCCCCGCCGCGTTGAGGTTATTCTGAAAGGTATAGGTTGCCGTCAGGGACGCTGACTGACTGAATCCGGCGACGGAAACGCCGACCACAAGCATCGCAAGTCTGAGCGAAATTGTAGGCATAATCCAGTCACGCGAGAAACTCGACACAAAAAGGCTCATCCGCAAATAATAATTCTTATGGCCGACAAGCGTACTCTTATCTTTGACCTCGGGAAGGTGATCATCCCTTTTGACTTCGAACGCGGCTACCGTGCAATCGACGTGGGCAAAACAATTTCTTGGCCGCAAGCGCGATGTCGTCGCCCAGTCCATACGTGGCGATCAGAAAGGTGAA
>JANODS010000828.1:0-4122 GCA_031412835.1 Acidobacteriota bacterium
GCCGTCCATTCTAGGGCTACATCTCCGTCTTAGAAGTCGTAGCGCAAGCCAAACTGCATTACGCGCGGCAGAGTCAACGTATCTGTATATTTGCCGAACGAACCCAAATTGCCGAGGTCGGCCGAGGTGAAGAACGGGTCAAACCGCACCGAGTTGGTCACGTTGAAAACCTCCCAACGAACCTGCAACTTATGATTCTCGCTCCAGGGCATGTTGAAGCTTTTGCCCAAGCTCAAGTCCAGGTTAAAGTTGCCGTCACCACGGATTTGGTTGCGCCCGCCGGATTGGCCCGGCAACGTGTAGTCATAAGCAGCGATCGCTTTGGTCGGATCAGGGAAAAGATTAACCCCCCCCGTGCCTCCGGGAGGCGCCGGTGCGCTCCGCGTCGTTCCGACGACCGGCGTTGAGATTGCGGTCGCATATCCCGTCACGTTCCAGTTTGTCGGCCAGAAGCGTCCATTGCCCACCGATGTCGGCAAGCCGGTTGATTGGCGATACAAGCCGCTCAACTGCCAGCCTCCAACAATTGAGTTGACCACGCCGCCCTTGTCGAGCATCTTTCGTCCCTTGCCCATCGGCAGACCATATACGAAATTAGCATTCCACTGGTGCCGTGTGTCGTAGTCCGACGGTGCTCGGAACTGGCGACGATCGTACACGTTGATAATCACCGCGTTAGTCGCCGTCGAATTCTCCGGCCGTGATCCCATGTCGATCGACTTCGACCAAGTGTAGTTGAATTCCAACTGGTCACCCGACGAATAGCGCTTCCGCGCGGTCCACTGCATTGCGTGATAGCTGCCGCTGCCGATCGAGCGCAGAGTTCGGAGATAGCTAAACTGCCGGTTGTAGAACGAGTAGGGGCCGAATTTGCTGCAGCTGGGCCGACACAACACGTCCATCTCGTAAAGCGCATAGGAGTAGTCCGGCGCATTGTTCGAAATGCTCTGGTATGCCCGCTGCGTGGCTGTCAAAGTTGCATTCGCGGCTCCGGGGAAAATATTTTCCCAGAAAGGCATCCGGCCTACAGAAGCGACTGGCGTATTTGCGTTGGCCAAGTTTGCCAGCGCCGTCGCCGCTTCAAAGTAAGTCTGGCCACTCGCTGGATCCTTCAGATTGGTCGGCATCGAAACGTCTTCGCTCAAGAGCGAACGGCGCGACAACCGGCCTACATAGGAGCCCTGCAGGAAGAAGCCACCCTTGAACTCCCGGCCCATCGAGAAGTTCATGTTCATCGTGTAAGGCGGAAGCAACCGGTCATCCAGCGAATTCGTGATTGCGAACAAATTCGGTGCTACTTGCGGGAAACCAGCCGCCGGAGCCGGTAGCAATACCGAAGCCGGAATCGAATTCAGGCCGGTAAACCGCGGCGCCGTCTGTAGCGTCAACTGCGCCGAAGGGTTCGTCAAGGTCGTCGCCAACCCCAACGCCGAAGCGTCATAGTTGGTGATCAGGCCGCTGCCCATCACGTCGTAGAACATGCCCCAACCCGCACGGACCGAGGTCTTCCCCGCTCCTCCGAACAAGAACTTCGACAACCCGCTATCGCCCTGCGGCGACCACGCCAACGCCACCCGAGGCGCGACGTTTTTCTTGTGGAACGGGTAAAGGTCCCGGCCACCAGGCTGCTCTTTCAACACGTAGGTAACCGGATTGACTAAAAACTGCGGCGCACCCACGCTAGCCAACCCAACTCGGGTATCGAAGAAGGTGGAAAGCGATTCCTTCGCCACAGTCTGGATGCCGTTGGCCTCGTAGATCGGCGGCGTCAAGGAGTACCGCAGGCCGTAGGTCAGTGTCAACGACCGCGTCATCTTCCACGTATCCTGTGCATATAGTTCGTACTCTTCCGCGTTGAATTGACGACCGACCGGACCGCCCACGGGCAGCGGAGAGCCGTCCTTGTTGTAGTTGTAGTTGGCCGTTCCCTGACTGACGATGCCCAGCACCGCCATAGCCGCGTCGCGGTAAGAAACGCGCGCCGTGGAACGGATGTCGGTGCCCAGCGGAGCCTCCAACTGATTGCCGCTGCCCGTCAGCCACGAAGCATTAGTCGATGCGTTTGGAAACGAGTTCGCGTAGTTGGTCCGGTTATTCCGGATTACACGAATCACGCCGCCTACCTTGATGTCATGCGAGCCTTTTGTCCAGCTAAAGTCGTTCGCAATCGTTTGGACCGGCGTCTTCCGGATGAAGGGACGTGCCGTGCCATTCAACGCAGAGATCGTACGAAAGGTCGTGAACGGCAGCAAGGAGACGCCACTGTTCTCCAAGCCGACCCGCGTCAAACCCCAACGGAAGTTGTTCACCATGTTCGGCCTCAACACGCTGGTCAGACCAATCGCCATTCCTTTCGTGTTCGAGAGATTCGTATTGTTCGGTGCTAAACCTGGGAACTGGGAAGCGTCGGTGTCCTTGTCGTCCTGCAAATTGCCGCGCACAAACAAGTTATGTTTGCCGGAGCTTCCCACGACGTAGTCAAGCTTGGCGACATAGGTCTGCCAATCTAACTTAATCGGAGAGTTAAAGCGGAACCCCGAAGTGTTGATTGAATCGCCCGCCGCCGCGTCGTTCGGCAACGGATAAGCCCGCAATACGTTTAGCGCCGCCGCGTTGGGTCCAATCCCCAACGGGTCAATCCGGGTACGCATATCTGCCGGACTTAAGGTCGCAATCGAACCGTCCGGTCGAATGTACTTCACACTGCCTTCCCGCAGCGAAGCCGTCGGCACAGTCCGCAACACAGAATCCTCACGGCGATCTTTGCGGCCTTCATAGTTCCCGAACAGGAACAACTTGTTCTTAATTAAGGCACCGCCCAGCGAACCGCCATAGATGTTGCGATTCAACTTGGCCAGTTTAACCCCGTTCGTGTTGTTGAAAAACGAATTCGCGTTGCTGAACTTGTTGCGCACAAACCAATACCCCGACCCATGCACATCGTTCGTCCCGCTCTTGGTCACTAGCGAAATCTGCGCGCCCGACGAACGGCCCAATTCAGCGTTCGCATTCGTCGTCACCACGCGGAACTCCTGCACGCTATCGAGCGTAACGCGAAGCACGCTCGTAAACGGGTCGCGATCCTGTTGATCGTTCACGTCCACCCCGTCCAGCGTCACGTTCGCTTGGTCGTTCTTGCCGCCGTTCACGTTACCTCCACGGTAGCTGTTCGGAGCGTTCGCCCCGGCAAAAGTCACACCCGGCTGCAAGGAAAGCAACCCGGCCACGTTCCGTGCCTCGAATGGCAGTTGCAAAATCGCCTTCGTCCCGAAGTTGTTCCCCAGCGAAGCGTCCGCCGTATTGATCTGAATCGAATCAGCCGACACGGAAACCGTCTCGGTCATCTGGCCGACTTCCAATCGAACGTTCACCGTCGCTGGTGATCCCACCAGCAACCGCAATCCATTCACTGTCTTCGAAGCAAACCCGCTGGCTTTCACCGACAGGTTATAAGCACCCGGCGGCACCTGCGTAAACGAATACAGGCCAGCGGCGTCGGTTTTACCCTCGCGCTTCAATCCCGTATCGCCGCTGCTCAATTCGAGCGCCGCATTCGGCACTACAGCACCTGTCGAGTCGGTAACCTCGCCCGCCAGTGACGACACCGACTGGGCAAAAACGCTCGCGGTACTCGCCGCGAGCAAGCCAACGAGGGCTAACCATGGTCTTTGCATCTAAAATTTCCCCTTAAGACAATTCAGTGACAACCGAAACAGATTTTGTTGCAGTTTGGCAAATCCCCGCCCAGGAGTCAAAGGGTACCCCTCCACACCGCGCTTCGCCCCAACCCAATACCCATTTACCCCAGTGCTCACGCAAGTGCTGGAAGAATAGACGCTTATCCGTTCCACCACCCCAACAACGTGGCAAAACCCAATTCTCTTATGAAAATTTTTTATGGGTTCAGTTCCGCCAAAATCTGCCGTACCGCCGCCCCCGGATCCGCCGCCCGCGTCACCTGTCGACCCACCACCAAATACGTCGCCCCCGCCGCCATCGCCGCCGCTGGGGTCGCCACTCGCTTCTGGTCCCCCACCGCCGCCCCCGCCCTCCGGACCCCAGGGGTCACCAATACCTTCCCCGACCCCACCAGCGCCCCCAACGCCCACACCACCAGCGGCG
>JANODS010000829.1:0-2641 GCA_031412835.1 Acidobacteriota bacterium
GGCCGGGTCCCGGTGGCGCTCTATCCTGGAATGCGCATCTGTTCCTTCACGTTCGAACAGTTGACGACGCCCGTCTCGGTCCCGTATCGGGCCAAGCCGGGCAACAAGTATGCGGGCCAATCGAGTCCTCTCGCCTCCCGCTTGTCGGGCGAAGTAAGCGATTTTAACAAACCCAAATAGGCTTGCCGCCTCATAGAATCCATCACCTGGACGATACCCAAGTGAGTGATGTTTATGCCGTTTGGGCTCGCGACAATTCTTTCTGGCACCGAGGCCGCTTGGCTCTGGGGTGTCGTGTGCGCCATCGGGGTGCTGGCTGGATTCGCGATCTCGTGGAATCGCCGTTTGCGGAAGGAAATTCAGCGGCAGACAAGGCGGCTGGAAGATTCTCTCTCGGCGGAACACGGTCTCCGCGAGCGTTATCGGGAGTTGTTTGAGAACGCAAGTGACGTGATCCTACAGACAAATCTGGACGGTCGGCTCGTGGGTGCCAATCACGCGGCGGAAAAGCTACTCGCTCAAGTCGGCGGGCCGCTGTTGGGCCAGTTCATTGAAGAGCTTTTTACGAGCGAGGACATGGGCTGGTATTTCGATCTCCTCGACGAAACCCGCACGCGGGGCACCGTCCGCGTGGAGCGCGAAGTGATGTCGATGGCGGGCGAGGCCATCACCCTCGAATTGAACTGCCGCATGCTCGCCAACAACGGCTTCGAGACCGGGCTCCAGGCGATTGGGCGCGATATCACCGAGCGGATTCGGCTGCAGGAGGAGATGAAGCGGGCCCGGCTCTCCGCTGAATCGAACGCGCTCGCCAAAAGCATCTTCCTGGCCAACATGAGTCACGAAATCCGGACGCCGATGAATGGAATTCTAGGCATGACCCGGCTCTTGATGGAGACCTCCCTCGATATCGATCAACGCGATCAGGCCCAGACGATTCAACATTCAGCCGAATCGTTGCTCACAATCCTCAACGATGTACTCGACTTGAGCCGCATCGAAGCCGGAAAGCTCGAACTGGCGAAGGAGAGTTTCGATCTGCCCGGCGTGTTTGAGGAGGTGATGGAACTTCTGGCCCCCATCGCTCGCACGAAGGATCGGGAGTTCATCTTCGATTTTGCGCCCGGGCTGCCCACGCAGTTCCTCGGCGACGCCGGACGCTTGCGGCAGGTCGTCTTGAACTTGGTCGGGAACGCTTTGAAATTCACCGAGAGCGGCTTCATTGAAACCAGGGTCAGCGGGAACCGCAACGAGCTCTTCTGTGACCTGCTGATCGAGGTCGAAGACAGCGGCATCGGCATGACGAATGCCCAAGCGGCCCGAATGTTCCAGCCCTTTGAGCAGGCCGAACCGGGAACTCAACGGCAGTTCGGGGGCACCGGACTCGGCCTGGCTCTATCGAAGAAAATTGTGGATGCGATGGGTGGCGAAATTGGGGTGCGGAGCACCCCGGGAACCGGCTCCGTTTTCTGGTTCATCCTGCGAATTCAGGAAGACCGCCGCTGCGGGACGATGTTTGTCCCTCGATTACCCAGGTTGAAAGTGTGTTGTGATCTGGACGGGCGGCGCCTCGGAAAGGTGTTGTCCAACTGGCTCACCGTGCATGGCGCGGTGTTGACACGCGATCAGCCGGACGTTTGGTTGACGGATACCCCCAGCATCCCACCTGCGGCTCCCCCCGGAGCCCAGCGAATTCTGCTAAGTCGAGACCCCAGTCCAACAGTGGGCATGGAGGCCGAGCGCCTCGGCTTTCGCGCCTGGCTGCGCCAACCCATTCGACAGCGAGAGCTCCTCGAAGCCTTAACCACGCTCCGGGCCGTCGGAGCGGACGCCTTCCTCACCCCGGGGAGATTGCGAAAGCAAGAAGAGATCGTCCCCATCGCGGCAACCTTGGGCGGCTTGCGAGTCCTACTAGCTGAGGACAACAAGGTGAATCAGAAGGTTGTGTCGGGAATCCTGAAGCGGACCGGATGCCATTTCGAGATCGCTGAGAATGGCGCGCTTGCCGTCGCGGCGCTGACACGGGGGCACTTCGACGTCGTCCTGATGGATTGCCACATGCCCGTGATGGACGGCTACACCGCCGCTCGGCGGATCCGGGAAAGCCCCAGCCCCACCTGCCTCATCCCCATCGTCGCGCTCACCGCCGGCGCGCTGGCCGAAGATCGCGTCCGCTGCGCCGAGGCCGGCATGGGACAGTTCCTCGCCAAGCCGTTTCGCGCCGAAGACCTCATCAACCTGCTGCGGGCCATCCACGAAGCACCCAAGGGAATCGCCGCGCTGCAATAGCCGAAATGGGGGGCGGCAAAACAAAGGGCCTCCCGGTGGGGAGGCCCTTTCGCTTTCGGTTTGCTCGTTAGTCTGGCTTAGAAGAGGAACTTCAGGCCGAGTTGTTGTTGGCGCATGTTGGTGGATGTGCCGGTGATGTTGCCGAAGTTCGTGGCGCCAACAACGTAGGTTGTGTTGGGGTTGCTAAAATTCGGGTGGTTGAGTGTGTTAAACGTTTCCCAGCGAAACTGGATCTTCAAGCTTTCGGTGATGGTGAAGTTCTTGAAGAGGCTCCAGTCGAAGTTCACCGTGCCAGGACCATTGAGGAAGTTGCGGGGGGTGTTGCCGTAGGTGAACTGCGCCGGCAGTGCAA
>JANODS010000830.1:0-4576 GCA_031412835.1 Acidobacteriota bacterium
TCCAGGAACCCAACTTCTACTACCTCACCGGCTGGACCGACCCCGGTGCCGTCCTCCTCCTTACCCCCACCGACGAGTTCCTCTTCCTCCCCCCCTTCAACGAAGTCAACGAACGCTACACCGGCAAAAAGCTCCTCCCCACCGACCCCGCCGCTCCCGCCCGCTCGGGCGTCGCCAAGGTCCTTCCCTACCCCAAACTCGAACTCACCTTCTTCACCGCCATTGAATCCACTAAGAAAATCTACGGCCTCATCGAATTCAACCGCCCTCAACTTCTCCGCCGCCTCGCCAACACCCGCAAACTCGAAAACGCCGCCCCCATCCTCTTTCCCATGCGGATGCGCAAATCTCCCGCCGAAATCGAGCTACTCCAAAAATCTATCGACGTCACCCTCGACGCCCATCGCGCCGCCTGGCAACGCACCGCCTCCGGCCTCTTCGAATATCAAATCGGGGCCACCATGGTCAACGTCTATTCCGACCGCGGCTGCGAACGCAACGCCTATCCCCCCATCGTCGGCTCCGGCCCCAACTCCACCGTCCTCCACTACGCCAAAAACGATCGCCGCATGGACTCCGGCGAAGTCCTTCTTATGGACGTCGGTGCCGAATGCTTCATGTACGCGGCCGACATCACCCGCACCATCCCCGTCAATGGCAAATTCTCCCCCCGGCAACGCGAAATCTACGACCTCGTCCTCGCCGCCCAGCAAGCCGCTATCGCCGCCGTCAAGCCCGGCATGAATCTCACCAAGGTCGGCGACAAATCGCTCTATAAGGTTGCCTACGACGTCATCGAAGCCAAGGGCCTCGGCAAGTACTTCACCCACGGCCTCGGCCATCACATCGGCCTCGAAGTCCACGACCCCGGCCCCACCGAGACGCCCCTCGAGCCCGGCATGGTCATCACCATCGAACCCGGCATCTACATCCCCGCCGAAGGCATCGGCATCCGCATCGAAGACATGGTCCTCGTCACCCCCACCGGCGGCGTCGTCCTCTCCAAAGGCCTTCCAAGCGATCCCGACGCCATCGAAAAGTTCCTGCGCCATGACCGCAAACCCTAGGCCTGGATATTGGCTCGCCCTCACCGCCGCCGCCCTCCTAGCCCTCCTCGTCGCCTGGGCCCCCCTCGGTGCCCAGTTCGATAACTACGCCCTCGATTGGACCACCCGCCTCCACCGCCCCGCCCCCTGGCAACCCACCTCCATCCTCCTTGCCATCGACGACGCCTCGTACAAATCCATCGGCGGCGTCTCCAAACTCCGGGCCGCCCTCGCCCAATCCCTCGCCCTCGTCATCGCCGCCCAACCTAAAGCCATCGCCCTCGACGTCGTCCTCGCCGACGCCGGCGAAGAAGCCGATTCCCTCGCCCTCGAACCCCTCCTCAAACACATCGTCCTCCCCGCCGTCCTCACCCCCACCGACGGCTGGGAACTCCCCCAGGAACGGTTCAAACAACTCGCCCCCGCCATCGGCCACGTCCACGCCGACCCCGACTCTCGCGACGGCATGTCCCGCGCCATGCCCCTCGAAAAACGCGCCGGCGGCCTTCGCTTCTGGGCCCTCTCCCTCGAAGCCTTCCGCCTCTCCCATGGTGGCGGACCCATCACCGAATCCCCCGGCGATCTCGAAGTCGCCGGCCTAACCATCCCGTCCCGCCTCGCCGAAGGCCGCACCATGCGCATCCGCTACCTCCCCCCCGACGCAAACGAAGTCTCCCGCATCCCTCAAGTCACCCTCAAAGACCTCCTCGCCCACCCCGCCCTCGCCGAAGCCTTCCGCGGCAAAGTCGTCTTCGTCGGCGCCACTTCCCAGTCCGCCGTCCGCGACCGCCTCATGACGCCCTACACCACCCTCCAGCCCATGCCCGGCGTCGAAATTCACGCCCACGCCTACGAAACCATGGCCACCGGGCGCTTCCTTTCCGACGCCTCCCCCTCCCTTGTTCTGCTCTTATCCATCGCCCTCGCCGCCGCCGCCGCCGCCATCTTTTGGCGCTACACCGGCCTCCCCGCTTACGCCCTCGCCGCCCTCCTCCTCGGCGTCGCCCATCTCGTCCCCCACGTCTTTTTCATGGCCGACATCGTCTTCTCCCACGTCGCCCCCATGCTCTCCGCCTGGTTCGCCGTCGTCGTCGCCGCCGGCTGGCAATACTTCGCCACTCGCCTCGCCCTCGCCACCGCCGAAGGCGAACGCGCCCGCTACCAGGAAGCCATCCAGTTCGTCACCCACGAAATGAGGACTCCCCTCACCGCCATCCAGGGCTCGAGCGAACTCATGGGCCGCTACAAGCTCACCGAAGAAAAGCAAAAGCAACTCGCCGCACAGATCAACAGCGAATCCAAACGCCTCGCCCGCATCATCCAGACCTTCCTCGATGTCGAGCGCCTCGGCTCCGGCCAGATGCAACTCAAGCAGGACCCCGTCCCCATCCCATCACTTCTAACCACCTGCATCGACCGCGTCAAGCCCTTCGCCGAACGCAAAAACATCACACTCGCCCTTGAGGAACCGCTAGCCCTAACCGTCCCCGGAGACCGCGAACTCCTCGAATACGCCATCTACAACCTCCTCACGAACGCCGTCAAATATTCCGGCCCCGATACGCGAGTCGAAGTCTCCACCACCCGCCTCAACGACCGTCTCCACATCGCCGTCCGCGACCAAGGCATGGGCATGAGCGCCGCCGAGTTGAAGAAGCTCTTCACCAAGTTCTACCGCACCAAAAGCGCCGAGCAATCCGGCGAAGTCGGCACCGGAATTGGCCTCTCCATCGTCCAACAAATCGTCACCCACCACGGCGGCAAGATCGAAGTCACCTCCACCCCCGGCCAAGGCTCCTGTTTCACCATCATCCTTCCGCTGCCACGGCCCTCGCTTTGACATCTTGATGCCGCAAGTCTTAACATCAAGATGTGCGAACGACTCTTACCCTCGACACTGACGTAGCGACGCTCGTCGAACAGCATCGCCAAGCTTCCAACCAATCGCTCAAGGAAGCCATCAACGACCTGCTTCGCCTCGGCCTAGTCGCGGCCACTAAGCCAGCCGCCAAACCATTCATTGTCAAGCCTCGTGCAATGGGACTTCCCCAAGGAATGAGTTACGACAACATCGGAGAGCTGCTCGAAACACTGGATCGATTGGAGGGGAAGTGATCGTTCTCGACGCCAACATTCTCCTCTACGCTTACGACACCGAATCACCCTTGCATCACAAATCGAAAGCGTGGCTCGAGCGAACCCTATCCGGTGGTGGCCTCGTTGGCATGCCGTGGCAAACAATCGGCGCATTCCTCCGCATAGCGACAAATACAAAACTTTCAGGAGACCGATTCTCCTCCTCCGAAGCCTGTGACATCGTCGAAAGCTGGCTAGCCGTGCCCAACCTAGTCTTACTCCAGCCGACCGACCACTTCTGGAAATTGTTGCGCGAAACCATCATCACCGGGCAAGCCCAAGGCCCCCTGATTACCGACGCCCAACTGGCAGCGATCACCATCAATTACGGAGCCACCCTCGCCACCACCGACCGCGACTTCGCCCGCTTCCCGGGCCTCCTTTGGCTAAACCCGCTCGCCCCCTAATCCCCTACTCCACCGCCTCCCAAGCCCGCCAATTCTTCTCCGCCTTCTCAAACTCCTCCCGCAAAGCCTTCCGCATCGCCGCATCCCCCACCAACGCCTTCCCCGTCCAAATCTCCTGCGCCGTCCCCACCGCCACCATCCCCTTCCCCCTTCCCAAATCACACCGATAATGCGCCACCCGCCCCTTCGTCTCCACCTCCCATTTCATCCCCCCACTCCTCTCCAGCAGCTTCACCAAACTCCGCGCATTGTTCACCCGCTCGTCCTCCACCGCCTGCAAATGCACCCCCTCCCAAGCGATCTTAAACAATCCCAACGAAAACGCAATCGTATCCCGCGCCTTCCAAAGCTTCCACGACGCCGGCCCCAACTCCCGGCTCATCTTCTCCAACCAATCCGTATCCGTCCGCACCATCCCACCCGCATCCATCCATCGAAAATCTCGAAACCCCAAATCGCACGCCCGTCCATAATGATGCGTGCTCTCCCCCGGCCCCGCCCACGAAGACCGCCGCGAAATCGTCGCCTGCGTCCCAAACCCCCGTCGCCATCCCGTCAGCGTCACCCACAGCACAATACGGTGCTCCTCATACATCCGCCGTACCATCTCCACCATCTGCTTCTGAAACCCCGCCTCAAACTCGCCGTAACGTTCAATCTCGTAAATCGACTTTGCCGCCTCCGCCGCCGTCGCTTCAAAATAAACGATCCGCGACCCCGGCAACACCCGCAGCCCCGCATAAGCCACCGGCAACGCCGCCCGCAGCGCCATCCACGTCGCACCCTCCGGCTTCACCGGACTCTCCACAATCTTGTTGTCCCGCTGAAACGCCGCCAACGCCAACTTCGTCCCCGCCCCCAACTCCCCGTCCATCCGAAACGCTACATACGGCCGCCCGCCCGGCCCCTTCACCACCCGCAACATCGCCTGCAACAAAGTCACATCTTCCGGCGCATTCGCCGCCCCCTCCCCCACCGCGGCCGGCA
>JANODS010000831.1:0-2618 GCA_031412835.1 Acidobacteriota bacterium
TCCTGGTCGAGGCGGCCTTCGGGGAAGAGGTGCTTCTGGCTGAGGAGTTCTTCGGGGAGGAGGGCGACCTGGGAAAGTTCCGCCGAGGTGGCGGGTTTGAGGTGGGAGCTGTGGAGGAGTTGGTGGGCCGGGGCGGACAATTGGGCGAGGGCGGCTCGTTCGCCTTCCATCATGTGGGCGTAGAATTCCGGGGGGCGGCGGACGGTTTGGCAGGCGTTATTGATGATGAAGTCGAGGTGGGTACGGGTGGCGAGGAGTTCGCGGCAGAAGGCTTCGACGCTGGGGGTGTGGCGGAGGTCGAGGCCGAAGATTTCGAGGCGGTGGCCCCAGAGGGGGAAGTCTGGTTCCTGGGCGTAGCGGTTGGCGGAATCGCGGGGGAAGCGGGTGGTGACGATGAGTTGGGCACCGGCGCGGAGGAGTTTGAGGCCGGTTTGGTAGCCGATTTTGACGCGGCCTCCGGTGAGGAGGGCGACGCGGCCGTGGAGGTCGGCGAGTTCGGTGCGTTTGGCGAAGTTGAACTCGGCGCAGGGGGGGCACATCTGGTCGTAGAAGTGGTGGATTACGGTGAACTTCTGCTTGCAGACGTAGCAGTGCTGGGGCTCGACGGACTCGCGGGGTTCGGGTTCGTCGGTATGGAGATCTTGCGGGGAGAAGTCGGAGGGGGGGAAGACGTTGGGCGTCGTGAAGACGGGCTTGCGGCGGAGGGCGCGGATGCCGGTGTCTTCGCGGGCGGCGTCGACGCGTTGGGTCTTGGCGTCGCTGCGTTCGCGCTCCTGGGCTTTGAGGCGGGCGCGGCGGGCGACGGGGTCGGGGTTGAAGTGTTGGGCGATGAGGTATTGGAGACGGCCGCGTTCGGGTTGAGGAAGGCTGGCCAGGAGTTCGCGGTCGGTGTCTAGTTGCTCGAGGAGTTCGAGGGTGGCGCGGAGGCGGTCCAGGATGTTGGGTGGGGTCACTTGGTTTCGATTTGGGCGAAGCTGAAGAGGGAGTTTCGGGTGCGGACGAGGAGACGGTTGCCGACGATGGCGGGGGTGGCGAAGGCCTCGTCGGCGAGGTCGTTGAGGGCGAGGATTTCCCACTGGGGGCCGGCTTTCAGGACGGTCATTTTGCCTTCGGAGTTGACGGTGTAGACCTTGCCATCGGCGGCGACGGGGGAGGCGAAGTATTCGCCGAGGGCGTTGGGGGCGCGGCCTTGCTTGAGCGTCGAGCCGGTGGCGGGGTCGAGGGAGGTGATGATGCCGCCGTCCTTGACCATGTAGAAGACGCCGTCAAAAAGGATAGGCGAGGGGACGTAGGGCAGGTTGCGTTTGACGCGCCAGCGGACGGCGGAGGATTCGAGTTTGCCTTTGCCGGAGAGGGGGATGGCGACGGCACCGTATTCTCCGAGGCCCATTTGGCGGGCGGTTTCCCATTCCGGGGCGTCGATAAAGCCGTCTTTGTTCTGGTCGAGCCAGCCGTAGTTGTCGGTGATGTTCTGGTTGGAGGCGGCTTCGGCGAGGGAGACTTTTTGGTCGGTATTTTTGTCGTGATCGGCGAGGGTGGCGGCGAAGGTGGGGAGCCAGGGTTGATCTGAGCCGGAGGCGGTGACGATGATGGAATCGCCGAAGAGGACGGGAGTGCCCATGGAGCCGTTAGAGGGGAGGGGGAGCCACCAGCGTTTTTCGCCGGTGGAGAGGTGGTACCCGTCGACGCGGGTGGAGCCGACGGCGATGAGTTGGTCTTGATGGGCGAAGGGGACGGACCAGCCTTCGATGCTTTCGGGGCGTTCGGTACGCCAACGTTGTTTGCCGTTGGCGGGGTCGAGGGAGAGGAGGAAGGAGCCTTTGGCGTGGTCGCAGAGGAGGAGGAGCTGGCCGCCGGCGAGGATGGGGGAGCTGGCCATGCCGTAGAAGTTATCGAAGGGGCCGAGGGGGTGACGCCAGCGTTCCTTACCGGCGTGGGAGTAGGCGATGAGGCCGAAGTCGGCGAAGAAGACGTAAACGTTTTTGGTGTCGGCGACGGGGGTGGGGGAGGCGGGGTCGTTGGGTTTATAGATGGTTTGGAGTTTTGCGGGTTTGAGGGCTCGGCGCCAGAGTTCGCGACCAGTGGCGAGGTCGTAGGCGAGGGTGAGGAGGGTGCCTTTCTCGTGGGCGGTGAGGAAGATGCGGTTACCGGAGACGATAGGGGAGGATTGACCGAAGGGGACTTCGACTTTCCAGGCGACGTTTTTGGTGGGGCCGAAGGTGACGGGGAGGCCTTTGGCATCGGCGACGCCGGAGCCGTTGGGGCCGCGGAATTGGGGCCAATCGGCGGGGAGGGCCAGGGAAATGCTGAGGGTGGCTAGCAGGCCGAGGCGACGGTGGCTCATGGCCTGATTTTACCGTACCGAGGCTGCTCGACGGGTAGACACACTTCGTGCGAGCCGGGTTGGCGGTCGAATTTTCAAAGAGCGGAAACGGGTTCGAAGGCGGCGGAGTTCTACGGAACGAAGCCAGGTCAGGAGCGGAAGGAGTAGATGGGGGTCGGGAAGCCCATATTTGCCTTCAACGCGGGGTCACTGATAGCGTAATGATACTCGGGCAACGGGGACGAGGCCACGGCGTATTTCAGGGGCTCGGGAACTGGTTCCACTTTCGGCGGAG
>JANODS010000832.1:0-1515 GCA_031412835.1 Acidobacteriota bacterium
CCAAATGGGCGACATGGGTGCCCACACCATGGACCTCCTCTGGAACGCGATCGACGCCGGAGCCCCCACCGGCATCGAAGTCGACCAGGAAGCCACCGACAAGTACAACCCCGACATCTGCCCCGTCAAACTCAAAGTAACGTTTGAACACCCCGCCAACACGTGGCGCGGCCCCATCGAAGTCGTCTGGTACCAAGGCGGCATGAAACCCACCGCCCCCAAGGGTTACATCGATATCTCCAAGGTGCCCAACGGAGCCATCTTCGAAGGCACCAAAGGCAGTATCTTCGCCGACTTCACCACCCGAGTCATCATCCCCAACAACGACGACGGCGATCTCACTTACTACAAACGCCGCGCCAAATCCGACACTCTCCCCCTCATCGGCGGCACCGGCCAGCCCACCCAGGGAGCCCCCGCCCGCCCCGGCGGAGGAGGCAATCGCGCCAACCAACCCCTCCCCCCCGGCTTCACCGCCCAGCCCAACCAACAACCTGGCCCCAGCGGCTTCCCCGACATCCAAATGCTGAACGGCAAAATCCCCGCCGCCCTCGGCCTCCCCAACCCCGCCCTCGAAGGCATCCGCGCCGGCAACCCGCCCAATCGCAGCGGCGACGCCTTCCAGCGCGAATGGCTGGATGCCTGCAAAGGTAAGTTAAACAATGTCACTAACGGCACCAGCAGCAAGACGCATTGTGACTTCGATTACTCGGGTACGATGATGGAGCAGATGTTACTCGGCTTAGTTGCCCACCGCGTCGGCAAGAAACTAACGTACGATCCCGTTGCCGGCCGCATCACCAACGTCCCCGAAGCCAACGACTACCTCAAGCGAACTTACCGCCCCAACTGGACCCTCAACGGCTAGGCGTCCATCGCCAGCAGCGCTCTCGCCACGCTCCGTGGCGAGAGCAAACGCGAAGCAATCACCAAGGTTCAACCGAGCGGCATCCTCGCTTGCCCTCCCAAAATAGCAATCAAAATCGAAGCATCGACAATCACTTCGGCAGCCCAAATTCGTAGTAGAGAAGATCACCATGATCCATGCTCTTCCACTGCTCCTTCATGCTCCTAGCACAATCCCGGCCACCTGAATCACCGACTCCCCCGTCCATTCAGCCAACCGATGCGCTAGCTCGTAAGCCTCACCGTTCTCAATCGTAAGAATCATCCATTCACCCAACCCCATTCTACGTTCATCACCGCAAAACCCGATACGCCACCCCCCGCACCGCCCCCGTACTGTTATACGAAGCAAACCCCAACGGTGACGACAGCCCAATATCCCCCCGCCGCAACCCAATCTCCCGCCCCTGAATCGCCAGATCCACCACCCGTTCCTCCCCGATCAAGCCCGTATCCGCCCCGGCGTCACCTCCAGCCGAATCGCGTACCACTTCCCCGTCTCGAACGTAAAATAGTTCCGCGTCTCATTGTCCGACGCGTCCCACCCGTCAATGCACGAAACCCCCACAATATCCCCGCCCCATCCCCCGGGAACCAGCGTCGCAAACG
>JANODS010000833.1:0-10862 GCA_031412835.1 Acidobacteriota bacterium
GCGGCCTCGGCGTCGCTGCCTCCGAGCCTCTATACGTCATCGCCACCGAACCCGCCTCCAACCGCGTCACCGTCGGTAGCCCCGCCGATCTGTTCACGACCCGCCTAGCCATCCGCGACATGAACTGGATCTCCATCGCCGCGCCCTCGGAGCCCATCCGAGCCGAAGTCCGCATCCGCAACCGCCACATCCCGGCCCCCGCCACCCTCACCCTCCGCGACGGCCTCGTCGAAGTCGAATTCGACCAACCCCAACGCGCCGTCACCCCCGGCCAAGGTGCCGCCGTCTACGATGGCGACCTCGTCCTCGGAGGCGGGTGGATTGCGTAGCCAACGGCGCAACCTCGCCGAGTATTGGCTCGTCCGCACCGTCCTCGCCACCGTAGCCTTCGGCCCCACCCGCTTCCTCGGCACGGTCTACGCCAAAGTCCTCGATCTAGCCGTCCCCAAGCTCCGCCGTGTCGCCCTCCGCAACTGCGAAATCACCGGCGTCAGCCCCCACGTCGTCGACGGTGTCTTCCGATCAATCGGGCGCCTCCTCGTTGGCTTCGCTCGCTTCCCCCGCATCGATAAGTCTAACGTTCACAACTGGATCCGCTATGAAGGCTTCGAACATTATGAAGCCGCCAAGGCCCGCGGAAAAGGAGTCCTCTTTGCCACCCTCCACCTCGGCAACTGGGAGCTCTCCGCCTACGCCCACGCCCTCCTGACCGAACCCATGCACGTCGTCGTTCGTCCCCTCGATAACCCCCTCCTCGACGCTTTCGTCCACCGACGCCGCGCCGCCAGCGGCAACGTAATCATTGGCAAGGCCGACGGCATCCGCCCCATTTTCCGCGCTCTCGCCGCCAACCAGCCCGTCGGCATCTTGGTCGATCAAAACGTCGGCCTCGACGAAGGCCTCTTCGTCAACTTCTTCGGCCGCAAGGCCTGCGTCAGCCCCGCCTTCGCCAAGCTCGCCGCCCGCACCGGTGCCACCGTCATCCCCGGCTACGCCGTCTGGGCGCCCGGGGAAGGGAAGTACATTTTGAAGTTCGATCCCCCGGTCGGCATCACCGGCAATACTCTAATCGATACCCAGCGCATCCAAAACGCCCTCGAAGCCGCCATCCGCGCCTACCCCGACCAGTGGCTTTGGATCCACCGCCGCTGGAAAACCCGCCCCCACGGCGAACCCCCGCTTTACGCAGACCGACCCAACCGAGCCCCCAAATGAAATGGTTTTCCTTCTGCTGCCTCACCGCCGCCCTCGCCATCGGCCAACCCACCGGCCCCGAAAGCGGCATGGCCAACCTCGCCACCAGCCCCGACGGCGCCGTCTACCTCTCCTGGATTGATCCCATCGGCCCCGACGGTCACGCCCTCCGCTTCTCCAAATGGACCGGCCAAGGCTGGACCCCCGCCGAAGAGGTCGCCCGCGGCAAACGCTGGTTCGTCAACTGGGCCGACTTCCCCGCCATTGCCATCCAACCCAACGGCACCATGTTCGCCCATTGGCTCACTCGTCCCGACGACGCCGGCAAATACGGCTACGGCATCCGCCTTGCCCGCCGCGACGGCCCCGGCAAATGGACCCAGATCTTCGGAAAAAGCCTTGACGAAAAGGAAGACTACGCCGGCTTCCTCAGCTTCGTCCCCGACGGCAGCGGAGCCGTCTACCTCGCCCCGCCCCCCGAAGGCGGAGGCCCCGAAGGCCACCGCAAAACTCTCCGCTACGTCTCCGCCGACGGCACCGGCGACCGCGAAATCGACTCCGATGTCTGCTCCTGCTGCCAAACCGACGTCGTCAAAACGCCCACCGGCCTCCTCGCCGCCTACCGCGACCATCAACCCGGCGAAATCCGCGACATCGCCATCGTACGCCTGAACGCCGGAACCTGGACCCCGCCCCGCACCGTCCACCCCGACGGCTGGAAGATCAACGGCTGTCCCACCGACGGCCCAGCCCTGGCCGCCAACGGCAAACACGTCGCCCTAGCCTGGCTCACCCGCGCCCAAGACAAACCCCGAGTCCAACTCACCCACTCCACCGACGCGGGCACCACCTTCGCCCCTCCTGTTCGCATCGATCACGGCAACCCCCTGGGCCGCCCCAGCCTCGCCCCCCTCGATTCCACCGCCGACGTCGTCGTCTGGCTCGAGAAGACAACCGACGGCAAAGCCGAACTCCGCATCCGCCGCGCCACCCACACCGGGCAACTCGGCAAAAGTCGACTGGTCGCTCAAGTCCCCCCCGGCCGCGCCGCCGGAGTCCCCAAAGTCGCCGTCGCCGGTGACCAAATCATCGTCGCTTGGCGAGATGTCCACCTCCGCGTCGCCGTACTTAAAAAGGCGGATCTGTAACCACCCAACGCCGCAATCCATGCCCGGCCAGCCGAATCGGGATGTTCTGAAATCGCGGATTGTCACTCGCAATCGTCCGCAACAACGCCCGCGTTCCCGCCCGATCCTCCCCCGCCAACAACGTCACCGATCCCCCGTCCCCACCCGCCCCGTTCACCTTCCAACCCAGCGCCCCCGCCTCCCGAGCAATATCGATCACCCGCTGATGCGCCCCGCTGATCAACTCCCCGTGCAAATTCCCCTGCGCCTCCGTATTCGTAATCATCGCCCGGCCCAACGCCCGTACATCTCCCGCCACCAAAGCATCCCGCGAAGCCGCCGCCGTCAACCGCAACGGCCCCAGCCGACGGTCGTCCGGCGTCAATCCCGCAATCACCTTCTCATGAACCCGCGACGAGCTATGCGAATCGCCCAAATAAATCAGCAACAACCGGCTCTCCAACTCCCAACCCACCTCCTCCGCCACTGCCACCGCCTCCACCGTAGCATGCGGATATTCGTACATCTCGATAAAACTAATCCCCCCATGCGCGCTAGCAATCTGGTCCTGAATCCCGCACTGCTGCCCCAACAGCTTAGTCTCAATCTCCTGGGCCGCCGCCGCCACCTCCGCCGCCGACATCCGCCCCGGAGTCAAGCAATCCAACGCCCCCAGCAACGCCACGCTCACCGCCGCCGAGGTCCCCGTCGAACATCCCGCCGGCGCCTCGCAGTGAATCGAAACCTCTACGGCCAAATCGTCCGCCAGGCGCATATAATCAAACGCCGCCTCCAACAGCGGATGCTTCGTATACACCCCCCGCGGCGGGTCAATCGAATACCGCTCCCCGTAATTCTCAGCGTGAATCGTAATCCGCGGTCCCCTCAGCGGCTTCACCCAAAGCTGCACCTCCGCGCACGGATGTACTGCAATATTGAAGATACTCCCATGCCCGGCGAACCAAGTATCGGTCCACCCGCCGTTATCACAAACCCGAATCGGCGCGACGCTGTTAATTCGCACGCGGTTCGACGTAAATCAAAAAGCCCACCAACATCTCTTCCGTCGTCCCCTCACCCCACCGAATATCCTTCAGCGGATTGCTCGGGTTCTTCGGGTTCGACTCCGAGTTGTTGTACCACGCGCTCACGTTCACCTTCGTCCCCTTCGGCAGCTCCACCGGCTCCTTAAACGTGTACTGCGTCTGCCAGTTAAAATCGTACGGCCTCGCCCACACCAGCGGCCGCTCCGACCCATCCGGCAGAACCGCCGTCATCTTCATCTCCTGCCCCAGCAAATGCATATGCGGCAGCACCGCCGTCACCCGCGTATCCTTCGGTAATGTGTAAGATGCCTTCTCCATATGCCGCGCATTCCCCGCCGGAATCTTGATAAACGGGTTCGCAATCGGCACGCTCCGCTGCACAAATTTCACCTTCTCCGAGTCCGCCAGCCAGATCCCCAACGAACTCTGGTCCACCTCGCTCTTCCCCGACTTATGATAATGAATCTCAATCACGACATCCGACTTCGCCGGAAAGCGCCGACCCGTATTCGCCGGCAATTCTTCCGGCACCAAGCCCGGTGCCCAGCCCCCCAACCCGATCCGCTTGTAAACCACCGCCATCCCAATCGAGCAGTCAAATCCCGGTGCCGGATCCGCCGCGTCCAACTTTCGCGCCTCCCCCGTCAAGTCCGCGAACGTCCGCACATGGTGCACGATCCTCCGGTTCCCTGGCCGCACCTCCAGCGCCCGTATAAACTTGTCCTCCGTCAACCCGCTCGGCAGCACAAAGCACCGATAAACATCCACCCCATTCCCCGAAAGCGCAAACTCCTCCGTCGGCTTGAAAATCAAATCCGGCTTCCCAAACGCCCAGTCATCGCTGTACTTTTTCGCCGCCGGCAGGTCGCTCGCCTTGCCCTCCAACTGCCCCGTCTCCGACCATCGAGCCAACGTCAAAATCTCCCGCTCCTCCAATCGCCGTTCATGCTGAAACGACCCATACCCCGGCACCGCCGACCACGGCGGCATCGTCCGTGCCTGCGTTACCCTCCCAATCTCAGCGTGAAACGCCGCCGCCTGCTTATAGTTCGTTAACGGAAACGGCCCAATCTGCCCCGGCCGGTGACAGCTCTCGCACTTGGCCTGCAAAATCGGTGCCACGTCTTTCGAGTAAGTCGGAGCCGCCACAAACTGCCAACGGCTATCAAAATACCCCGACATCTTCACCGACCCCGAAGCCTTCTCAATCACGGCATAATCGCCATAACGCGGATACAACAAAGCGTTCGTCCCCTCAAAATCCTTCGTCCCAAACGAGTGCCCCGAATTCAGCACCACATACTTCGAAGGGTTCAAAGGATTCGGATAAATCATCGCCAGCGCATGCGTCGCCGCATCGAACGTCTGCCCGTTCACCGTCAGCTTCGCCGCCGTCCACTGCACCGGCAACTTCGGCAAAACCTTCGCCAAAGTCGGGTTCGTCTGCGGCGTCCCCCACAAAATCAAATGCGCATCTTTCACCGGCCCCGCCGCCCGCAAAAGCTGCCCATTCATATGCTTCTTCCAATTGGCTTCGAAGGTCGCATCCGGCTCCCCAATCGATACGAACCGATCCATAAACGCATCGTCAATCGGCCCCTGCAACCCGCTCCTCTTGATCAGCCCCTTCGGCTCCCCCACCGTCCACCGTCCCCCCGTCTTGTGAAACACCTCCCCCATCACCGCCTGCCCGTCTATCGTATAGCTCCCCTTCGCCAACCGCAGCACCATCACGTTCTTCGTCGAAACCACCGTCCCGTTCTGCTCCAAACTCGCCGCCTGGTAAAGCTCTTCCAAAGCCTCGATCTTCCCGTCCCCATACCGCGGCGTGTATGTCACAAACCGATAGCGTTCATTCGCCTTCCGCGGCAATTGCCCCGCCAAAAACGCCTCCGACTGCGCCTTGCTCTCCGGATGAAACTTATGTTCCGTCTTCGGACCCACCAGCCACAAAGCCCGCAGCCCCGTCAGCCCCCCGACGGCCTCTTGAATGTTCTGCGACGCCTTCAACTGCGGATCCAACTCTCCGCCGTAACCCACGGTCGGTACCAACTGCACGTTCGCCGCGTAATCCACGGAATCGTAAATATGCAGCCCCGCCCGCTCGGTCGCCGAAAGGTTCGGCCGCTTGGCGTATACCACCGTCTCCGTAAACCCCGCCCCCGCCTCAATCGCCGCCCATTTCGACGGATGATGCAAACCCAAATGCCACGTCCCGGCCCCGCCCATCGAAAACCCGCGCAGCACAATCCGATCCGGATCGATCTTATACTTCGCCTTCACCGCCGCAATCGCCTCGAACACGTCCGTCTCCCCCGCCCAACGATACGCGTTATTCCCTCGGCCATAAACTTCCAACTCAATCCGATCCGTCACCACATGCGGCTTCGCCGCAAAAAACGTCGCCGGCGTCAGCTTCGCGTTCCGGCCGTGCAGAATCACATCCAACCGCATCGCCTTCGTCGCGTCATAGTTCGCTGGCAGATGCACCCGATACGGCTGCTCCGATCCGTCCACTTTCGAAACGAACGTCTCCGCCCGCAGCGTCACCGCCGCCAATAGAAAAACGAATCTAGCGCTGCACACGTCCGGACCCTCCGCCCTTGATCAAACCGTGAACTTCCTCCGCCGAAAAACGGTTGAAGTCCCCAGGAATCGAATGTTTCAAGCAGGAAGACGCCACCGCAAACTCCAGCGCCTCCTGATGCGAGCCCAACGCGTTGAGCCCATAAACCAAGCCACCGGCGAAACAGTCTCCGCCGCCCACCCGGTCCACAATGTTCCGAATCTCGTAGTGCTGCGAATGCAAAAACTCTTTGCGATTATTCAAACAAGCCGACCAGCCATTGTGGCTCGCGCTATGCGATTCCCGCAGCGTAATCGCGATCATCTCAAGCTGCGGATAGGCAGCCAACACCGCGTTTGAAAGCTTCTCATACTGCCCCAAATCCAACTCGCCCGAATGCACATCGGCCTCCGTCTTGATCCCCAGTGTCATCTGGCAATCTTCTTCGTTTGCAATGCCCACATCGACGTACTGAAACAGCTCCGGCATAAACTCCACTGCCGTCTTCCCCCATTTCCATAGGTTCTTCCGAAAATTCAAATCGCAAGAAACCTTCAACCCGGCCGCCCGCGCCGCCTTCACGCTCTCTATCGCCAGCGCCGCCGCCGACTCTGAAATAGCGGGCGTAATCCCCGTAATGTGGAACCAAGTCCCCCCCGCCAAAGCCGTCGACCAATTAATCGCTCCCGGCTGCGCCAGCGCAATTGCCGACCCTTCGCGGTCATACAAAACCTTCGACGGCCGTTGATTCGCCCCCGTCTCTACGAAGTAAATCCCGAACCGGCCCTTGCCCCGAACGATGTGGCTAGGATCCACATCAAACCGGCGCATTTCGCCAATAAACGAATCGCTCAGCGCGTTATTCGCCGGCAGCACCGTCAAATACCGAGTCGGTAATCCGAAGCCGGACACCGCCACGGCGACGTTGGCTTCCCCCCCGCCAAAAGTGGCCAGAAACTGCGGCGATTGAAGGAACCGTTCAAAGTTCGGAGGGGCGAGACGAAGCATGATCTCGCCGAAAGAGATGATTAAATTCGACATGGGCAACGCCCCTAGTGTATCGAAAAGTGTTTCTAAGCGATCTCTACCCGATCCATCGCCAAAAACTCTTGAATATGCGGATGCTCCGACTTGTCCAAATCCTTCACCGGCCCAAAGTAGATGATGTGACTATCAAACAGAAAAATCACGTTATCCGCCACCTTTCGCATCAGGTCCAAATCATGCGTCACCACAATTGACGTCAACTGCAACTGCGTCTTCAACCGCAGCATCAAGTTCCCCAAGTGGTCGCTCATGATCGGATCCACCATCGTCGTCGGCTCGTCGTAAAGGATGCACTCCGGCTGCGCCGCCAGCGCCCGCGCAATCGCCACCGCCCGCCGATGCCCCGTCGAAAGATCCGACGGAAACGCCTCGCGATACTCCCCCAAGTCCACCAAATCCAGCAGCCCCTGCACCACGTCTTCCTTGTTCTGCGCGTTATAATCCTCCCGCAGCTCCAACGAAAACTCAATATTCTCGCCCACCGTCAACGAGTCGAACAGCGCCCCGGACTGAAACACCATCGTCACTTTCTTCCGAATCCGCCGCAGGTCCGCCTCTGCAAAATTCGTCGTGTCCTCGTGCGCCACGATCACTTGCCCCGAGTCCGGCTTTATGAATCCCATAATGTGTCCCAAGCTCACGCTCTTGCCCACGCCAGACCGGCCCACAATCGCCACCGTCTGCCCGGCATCAACGTGAAAATTGAAGTCAACTAAAATAGGTCGATCAAACGTCTTATTGACGTGACGAAATTCGATGTAGTGGGGGAACTCGCCGACTGCGCTCATTTAAAGGTGCAACGCCTCCTCATATTCCGTCAGCGTATTCATCGCCCTAAACTCGTCGCCGGGCGTATCGAACCAAGCGACCTCCAAACTAGCCAGCGCATCCACCACCCGCCTCGTCCCTCCCGCAAAAACCGCCCGCAACTTCGGCAGCGCCGTAGCCCGATACAGCGCCGCCAACGGCTGAATTCGTCCGTCCCCATGGCGCGGCACTACCGCATCGGCCCCCTCCGTCTCGAACAGCGCACGCAACGAAGCCGTCGAAACGCGCGGCATATCCACCGCCAAAATCAAAGCCGCCGGACTCTGCCCCAGCGCCGTCAAGATTCCCCCCAGTGGGCCTTCCCCTGGATATTCGTCCGCCACGCAAGGCAAGCCCAAGTCACCATACTCGCCGCCCAAAACCACGGCCGGCGGAACCAACCCATCCAGCCGCTGCCACTGATGGCGAACCAGCGGAACCCCTTCCCAAAGCAACCTACCTTTGTCTTGCCCCATACGGCGGCTGCGGCCCCCGGCAAGGACAAATCCACGGCAGGTTTCCATGAGAGAATCATAGCATCGGCTTTAGCCCCGATTGCACTTCCCAACGGAGTGTACGATCATTGCGTACAAGATTTGTTTTGAACAAAATTTCCACAGTTTGTCTTCTGCTCACCGTCGCGAGCTCTTTATCGGCCGCCGAGGGGGTCGCCGTGCGTTACGAAGTTCGGGCCGACCGCCGCACCGGGCAACTCATCCGCAGCGCCGTCACCGTCACCCCGAAAGTCATTGCTCCCCTTGAAATCGGCCTCCCCGCCGCCCCCGCTCCCGCGCTGGCCTCGGCCGAAAACCGCATTGACCAAATCGTCCAGGCAGCCGCGGCCAGGTATAAGGTCGATCCCCTCCTCGTCCACGCCGTCATCTCCGTCGAATCAAACTACAACGCCCGAGCCGTCTCTCACGCCGGTGCCCAAGGCCTGATGCAGTTGATGCCCGGCACCGCCCGCGATCTCGGCGTACGCAACTCCTTCGACGCCGAAGAAAATATTCGCGGCGGAGTGAAACATTTACGCGACTTGCAGGACAAGTATAAGGATGATCGCCTCGCCCTGGCCGCATACAACGCCGGAGCCGGGGCCGTGAATAAATACGGCTGGATCCCGCCCTACCGGGAAACCCAGGATTACGTTTACCGCGTAGGAAAGAAATACGGAGAAGCCCGCAAGGCCTCCTCCGCCAAACCCAACCAGACCGCCGCCGCCTCCCCCCAGTCGGAATCCCCCAAGCCGCCCGAACACCGGCCCATTGAGGTCTTCACCGATAGCGAGGGGAGAATCCACATGCGAACCAAGTGAACTGCCGCCTCGCCAACTCGCTCCTCGCCGTTACCCTCGTAACGGGATCTGCGTTCGCACAGGCAACAGTCCTTTCCGACGTTCGTTTTTGGTCTCAAGGGCCCGTCACCCGCATCGCCGTCGAACTCTCCGCCGAGCCCGTTTTTCACCAGAACAGGCTCAGCAACCCCGACCGCGTCTTCTTCGACTTCGTGAACACCCGCCCCCAAGTCGGCGGCCGACTCGCCGCCACGCTCCAAGTCGGAGACGCGCAACTCCGCCAGATCCGCGTCGGCGAAGCTAAGCCCGGCGTCGCCCGCTTAGTCCTGGACCTCGTCTCCAACGCCCAACTCTCTACTGAAATCCTCTCGAACCCCACCCGCCTCATCATCGAGCTCCGCCAACCCGGTACGTCCGCCCGGCCCTCCGTCCCGGAAATCGTCTCCCAGGCCCCCGTACGTCAATGGCGACCCCAACCCGCCTTCGCCTCATCCCCCGAAATCTGGTCCTTGCCCCCAGACCTCGCCACCCCCTTCGCCCGCAACTCCATCGCCCTCGCCGCGCCGCAGTACCCGCCGCTCCGCACCAAAACCCGAGTGGCCGAAGTAGCCGGCATAACCCCGCCACCCCCTCCCGTTAACCTCCGCCTCCGCGCCACCGAAGCCGCCGTCAGCACCTCTGTGCTTGCTCCTCCTGTTCCCACCAACTCCCGCCCCCGCACCGCCGCCCCCGCCGACGCCTCCGCCGCCTCCCTCACCCGGGCCCTCGGCCTCAAAATACGCCGCATCGTCCTCGACCCCGGCCACGGGGGCCACGATCAAGGCACCGCCGGACCCACCGGACTAACCGAAAAAGAGGTCGTCCTCGACATCGGCCTACGCCTCGGCGCGCTCCTCGAAGAAGGCCTCGGCGCTGAAGTCATCTACACCCGCAAAGACGACCGGTTCATCCCCCTCGAACAGCGGACCAAAATGGCGAACGACAGCAGGGCGGACCTCTTCCTCTCCATCCACGCCAACAGCTCCCCTATCAAAGCCGTCTCCGGCGTCGAAACCTTCTTCCTCAGTTTCACCACCTCCAAATCCGCCCTGGAAACCGCCGCCCGAGAGAACGCCTCCTCCGAGCGAGGCGTCTTCGAACTGCGCGACCTCCTCCAAAAAATCGCGCTCAAAGACAAAATCGACGAGTCCCGGGAATTCGCCTCCCGCGTCAACGCCGCGCTCTATAAAAGCTGGTACAACCCCACCGCCAACGTCCGCAATCGCGGCGTCAAACGCGCCCCTTTCGTCGTCCTCATCGGTGCCAACATGCCCAGCATCTTGACCGAAATCGGCTTTCTCAGCAACGCCCGCGATGAGAAGGAACTCCGCAAACCCGACGTCCGCCAAAAAATCGCCGAAGCGCTCTTCAAAGGCATCTCGCAATACGCTGATTCCCTCAGCCACTTTCTAGTCGCCAAGGGCGGCACAGAAGAATGAGTTTCCTCGATAGCCTGGAAAACAACCTCAAAGCTCTCGAGGGCAGGGAAGAGAAGGACCCCGAAAAGCTCAAGCGCGAACAACAGCAGCGCGAAGCCGACCGCGCCTCCGCCGTCCTCCGCACCCCCTTCGCGGAGGCCCTCAAAAGGTCCCCCTTCACCTCGGAGTTCCTGACCCATTGCCGAACCATCGGCCACGGCCAACGCGTGCTCGTCCAGTTCACGTGGCTAGGCGAAACCCTCCGCCTCGATGCCAGAAGTAAGCGCCTGGAGCTCATCCCCTCCGCCGTCGGCATCGCCGCCG
>JANODS010000834.1:0-2052 GCA_031412835.1 Acidobacteriota bacterium
CGATGGGTGACCACGACCAGGCGCATCGCCTCACCCGGCAACTGGTCCAGCACCTCGACCAAGGTCGATGGCTGCTGAATCGCGGCATGGCCACTTACTTCCGCGACGAATTGATGCCGTCGGCGTAGCCCGGCGTCGGGAGGATGCTCTCTCCATGCCTGCCATAAGGCGCATAGCGCTTCGGCCAGCAGCCAGGACTCGGGCTTAGCCGACGGCATCAATTCGTCGCGGAAGTAAGTGGCCATGCCGCGATTCAGCAGCCATCGACCTTGGTCGAGGTGCTGGACCAGTTGCCGGGTGAGGCGATGCGCCTGGTCGTGGTCACCCATCGCCACGAGCGTCAAGCGCTGTCCGTTCAAGCCGACTAACTCCGCCGGGTAATCTTCGACGACGACGTCGCTTAGTTGGGAGAGTTGCTCGTATACGACCAAGGCGCCCGTCCAATCCTTGGAGGCGCGGAGGGCTCTTGCCAATCGCAGGAGTGCCCCCGCGCGGATGGGCTTGTCATGGTGTTGTTGGGCCAGTTTCCGGTAGATCCGGATTGCGTCTTCGGAACGCGAGTTGGCTTCGAGGGCTTCGGCGTCGAGGAACGGGCTTGCGGTCGACCGAGTTGGGATCAATATCGGAACATAGGGGAGCGCGCCTTTCGGGACTAGTTGAACCTGATGTTGGCTGCGAGTGAAGATCACTGCGCCGGTTACGTCGGGTGGCGACGTTTCCGGATGAGCAAGCCAACCGCTCAGCCGTTCGCCCGATTCAGCTAGCTTGCCGTTGATCTTTGCCGCCATGGCGTCGGCACCGGTTTCGAGACCCTCGCGGAGGCGCTCGCGCTGGATTGCGCTCTCCTGTTGGAGCGTGCGCCAGCCAAACCAGCCGAGTGCAAGGGTGACGAGGGCGGTCGTGGCCAGCAGCGCCGCGAGCACGGAATGGGGCGGACGGATCAAAGTTACTTCCATACTAGAACGGTAGGCCTCGGATGACCGTCACAGGAGAGTCAGATTTCTGTCACGGGTCAGGACGAAGCGCCGGGGGTAGGACACCGAGGGAATGCCCGAGGAGGCGGAGGAACAACGGCCCCGGACAGCGCGGAATTCAAGGGGACGGAAGAGGATTCAAGTGCCGAGCGGTCTCCCTACTCAGCCCTCGTCATGGCGAAATCGAGCAGGCGATCGTACATCCACTTACTGGGGCGGTCGTGCTGGGCGGAGAAGGAGCCGACTAGTTTGCCGCCCTTTAGCTCTAGTTTCCACCGGAGATGCTCTCCGTCGTCGAGCGTGAGATAGCGGTAGATGTTTACGTTGCCACCATCGACGTTGATCTTTAGCTCGGCACCCACTTTTCCGTCGGGGCTAACCGCGTGGGCGACCAGCTTGCCGGCTTCGAGTTTGATCTCAACCGCAGAGCGCTGGGTACGTTTGGTGCCGCCGCCGTCGGTCCAATCGGCAGATCCGACCCAACGCCCGGTTACATCCTGCGAAAAGGCGGGTGTAAGCGAAACGGCTATCAATGCGGCAGTAAGGACAAGGCGCGAAGTAGTCGAGAGGAAATGCATTGTCCGGATCATATCGTAGTTTTCGTAGTCTGATAAAATTCGCGCATGCTTCAGCGTTTGGCGTTCTTATTGCTTCCGCTTCTTCTCCCCTTCGTGGCTCAGGCGCAGTACTCTTACGGTCGGTTCACGGGCCGCGTGACGGACCAACAAGGCGCCACCGTGATGGGCGCTAAAGTCAGAGTCAAGCAAGCGGAGACTAACGCAAGCGCCGCGACCGCTACGAATCAGGAAGGGGTGTACGATTTTCTAAATCAGTTGCCGGCTCCTATGTCCTGACCGTGGAGTTCGATGGCTTTAAGAAACACACGCGATCGGGGCTGGCGCTACGGGTGGGCGACATTGTCGAGCTGAACGTGAAGCTAGAACTGGGTGCCGTGACCGATAGTGTTTCGGTGACGGGCGAATCGCCCATCCTCGAAACCAGCACGGCAAGCCTGGGACAAGTGGTGGACAACCGGATGATCAGCGAGATGCCGCTGGCGGGGCGGGGCGTCAATTAC
>JANODS010000835.1:0-9327 GCA_031412835.1 Acidobacteriota bacterium
GTGACGGAGTGGATGCCGGTGGGCGACATCTTCTTCAGGCCCTTGGCTTGGAGGGCGGCGATGGTCATGCGGCGCGGGGCGGGGCCGCTCGCGTTGAGGCCGGTGATCTGGCCGGTTTTGGCGTCGCGGTACATGACGAAGAGGTCGCCGCCGATGCCGCACATCATGGGTTCGACGACGCCGAGGACGGCGTTGGCCGTGATGGCGGCGTCGACGGCGCTGCCGCCTTGGGCGAGGATCATCGCTCCGGCCTGGGAGGCGAGAACTTGGCTGGTGGAGACGATGCCGCCGCTGGCGATGACCATGGAGCGGCCGTGAGATCGGTCTGTCTTTTGGGCGCGGGCGAGGGAGGGGCCGAGCGTGAGCAGAGGGAGGAAGCGGCGGCGGAGCATGTCTATCAGGATGCCATGATCGGCCGCTTTATCGGCGATGATGTCCTCATGACTCGATTCTTGATCCTGTTCGTACCTCTGTTTTTGATGGCCGGTAACTGGCCGCAGGCCGGGGGGCCGAACGGCACGTGGCAGGTGACGGGAGCCGAGCCGCCGGTGCAATGGAGTGTCGCTCGGAACGAGAATATTGCGTGGCGGGTGCCTTTGCCGAATGCGGGGCAGAGCGGGATTGCGGTGTGGGGTGATCGGCTATTTCTGACGACCTTTGCGGCGGGGGAGAAGGGGTTCAGCAGTCGGATTACGGGCATGGCGGTGGATGCGAAGACCGGGAAGACGCTGTGGACGGTGTCGCTCGATGGGGTGGAAAAGAGCCCGATGGTCTACGCTTATAGCGACTCGACGACGCCGACGCCGGTGACGGACGGGGAGCACGTTTGGTTCTTCAACGCGAGTGGCGAGATGGGCTGCTGGGACTGGCAGGGGAGCGAGGTTTGGCGGCGGCAGTTTACGCCATGGGGCAAGCCGTTTCCGTTCAATAAGCAGTTTGAGCCGATGATGGTCGGGGAGCTGATCTACAACGTGGAACCGGTGGAGAAGCCGGGGTGGAACCATCTGCGGGCGATTGATAAACGGACCGGGCGGGTGGTGTGGACGAACGAGGACGGAACGACGGCTTACAATACACCGCGGTGGGGGAAGACGAAGAACGGGACGGTGGCGATTCTACATGGCCGGGGAGGTTGGCACGATGTGCCGGAGGCGCCGGTGGGGCTGAGCTTGACCGACGCGAAGACCGGGCGGAGTTTGTGGCGGTTTGTGGCCGATGGGGGGACCGAGCAGGCACCGACGTGGCAGGCGCTTTACGTGATGCATTGGGATGCGCGGTTCGCTTATTGGTTTCGGATGAACCCGGAGGAGTCGCATCTCGTCATCGACGCGGGAACTGGCACGTTGGTGCGGACGCAGTCGCTCGTGAAGGACGTCGATTATCGGCGTTGGAACCGGGAGAAAGGTGGATACGAGTTACTCGAAAAGGTGAACTTGCGGGAGTTGCCGCTAACCGGTGGAGACGTGATTCGGGTGCAGCCGGCGTGGCACGCGAACATTGTGGTGGACGGGTTTCACTACTTCCTCGTAAGCACGGGGCATCGACGGAATCGGCAGCCGCCGAAGGGTCGAGCGGGGCCGGCGTATTGCGTGGGGCGGGTGAATGTGACGAGTGGGAAGGTGGAGTATTTGGAGTTGCCGGTGGCGGTGGATGATGCGGGAAAGCGGGTATACGGCGTGGCGCTGCGGACGGAGACGAAGAACGCGGAGGGGGTGGACGTGGCGACGGAGGACCGTTCGCGGATGGACGGATGGGAGACGCCGGCGTTTTGGGGGAGCCCGGTGGCGATCAACCATAAGATCTTCTTTACGACTTCGGTGGGGACGACTTACGTGCTGGATGCGCGGGCGAAGGCGTTGGATGAGAGCGCGATATTGGGGGTGAATGACTTGGGGCCGTTGGGGAAGACTTGGAGCCAGAACTCGGTTTCGTTCGACGGGAGGCGGATTTATCATCGGACGGCGAAGGAGTTGATTTCGATTGGAAGATGAGAATGGTATAATTTAGTAGGTTTTCTACCATGGGACTGAACATCAAGAATATTGAAGTCGAGGCGCTGGCCGCCGTGGTTGCCGCGCTGACGGGGGAGACGAAGACCGAGGCGATCCGGCAGGCGCTGCTGGCTCGTAAGCAGAGTTTGACGGTGCCGAAGCGGCAACGTATGGATGGGTTTCAGGAGTGGCTGGAGCGGGACGTATGGCCGAATACGAAGCCGGAGTTTCGCGGGAAGCCCGTGACGAAGGAAGAGATGGATGCTTACTGGGAGTAGGCGCGGAGGGGTCCTCGTGCTGGACACGTCGATCCTTATCGCGATTCTGGTGGAAGAGGAAGGCTACGGACAATACGTCTCGATCCTGAGTGAGGCAAAAGAAATTTTGATTGGAGCGCCGACGTTGGCCGAGGCCGGAATCGTTTTGCAGAATCTCAAACGCGACGGAGGTCTACGAGACCTGCTGCTTTTGCTGGAGCGTTGGGGGGTCCGCGTGGTCGACTTTACCCGGCTTCACTGCCTGGAGGCGATCGACGCTCATCGACGTTACGGGAAGGGTCGTCATCCGGCGCGCCTGAACCTTGGCGACTGCAACTCGTATGCCACGGCCAAGGTGGCAGGCGCGGCGCTGGTTTACAAGGGCAACGACTTTGCGCTGACCGACCTTCCCAAGCTCTGAGCGAGGGCGGTGTTTGACGGGCACCCGGGAGATTGTATACACTTTCGGTGGGTTTTTGCATGCGGCTGATTGCTGTCCTCGTTTTCGTTTCGTCCGGGCTGGCTTCGGCCCAGAGCGACGTCCAGTTTTTTGAGAAGAAGATCCGTCCGGTATTGGCGGCGCAGTGTTGGAGCTGCCATTCGACGAAGGCAAAGGTCTCCTTCGCGAGCCTGCATTTGGATAGGAAACCGGAAAGCAACATCATCGTGCCGGGCCAGCCGGAGGCCAGCCGGTTGTTTCAGGCGCTGCTTTATAAAGGCTCGACGAAGATGCCTCCGACGGGGGTGTTGCCGGCGGCCGTGATTGAGGACTTTCGCACTTGGATCAGCGCGGGGGCGGTGTGGCCAGAGGAGGCGGCCGTGGCCGTGGTGGCGAGTGGCGGGAAGAAGGCGAATCTGGACCATTGGGCCTGGAAACCGGTGGGCAAGCCGACGGTGCCAACCGTGAAGAACGGGCAGTGGGCGCGAGACGAGATCGACCGGTTTGTGCTGGCTGGATTGGAGGCCAAGAGCCTGCGGCCGGTGGCGGATGCGACAGCGGAAATGTGGCTGCGGCGCGTCTCGCTGGACTTGACCGGGTTGCCGCCGACCGTGGCGGAGCAGGACGAGTTTCTGCGCGAGCGGAGTTATGAGAAGACCGTGGACCGGTTACTCGCTTCGCCGGGATTCGGGCAGAGATGGGGTCGGCACTGGCTGGACCAGACTTACTACGCCGATAACATCGAGATAGGCCGACGGGTGCCGGCGCGCCATGCGTGGCGGTATCGGGACTACGTGATTGATTCGATCAATCGCGACGTGCCGTATCCGCGATTCATCCTGGAACAGTTGGCCGGGGACCAGTTGCCGTGGACGAAGCCGGAGGAGCGGCGGAACAATCTGGTGGCCACGGGATTTCTGGCGCTGGGGCCGTGGCCGCTCGTGAACGCGGACAAGGTTCAGTTACAGATGGACGTGGTGGACCTGCAAGTGGACATGGTGGGCCGATCGTTTCTGGGGCTGACGATGGGGTGTTCGCGATGTCACGACCATAAGTTTGACCCGATTACGCTGGCGGATTATTACGGGATGGCGGGGATCCTGGCGAGCACGCGGACGCTGACGGGGCGGATGCATTTGAGCGTATTCAGCAACGTGAATTCGGTGGTGCTGCCGGAGTTGCCGGAGGAGTTAGCCAAGCGGGCGGAGGAGACGCGGGAGTATTGGAGCCGGCTGACGACGGCGCGGGAAGAATTGACGGCGCTGCGAGCGAAGCGGAAGCCGCTGGAGAAAGACAGCGAGGCGGCCAAGGCCGCGGACAAAGAGATTGCGAAGGCGAACCAGGCGGTGAAGCTGCTGGAATATTTGCCGGTGGTGCCGCCGACGGCCCATGCGGTGCAGGACGGGGACATGCCAGCGGATTGCCGCGTGAACGTACGGGGAAACGCGCACCAACTCGGCACGGAGATGCCGCGCAGCGGGGTGGTGATTGGAGGCCTGGAAGGGAAGCTGGACATCGCGGACTTTACGAGCGGCCGGAAAGAGTTGGCGGAGTGGATTGGGCGGAAGGAGAATCCGCTGACGGCAAGGGTGATGGTGAATCGGGTTTGGCACCATTTGTTCGGGGCGGGGATTGCGCCATCGATTGACAATTTGGGGACGCGGGGGGCGGCGCCGAGCCATCCGGAGTTGCTGGATTATCTGGCGGCGGAGTTTGTGGAAGGCGGCTGGTCGCTGAAGAAGCTCGTGCGGCGGATTGCGTTGAGTCGGGTTTATCAGCTCAGCAGCGAGAGCATGGCGGCGGGGATGGAGGTGGACCCGGAGAATCGGCTGTTGTGGCGGATGAGCCGTAGGCGTCTGGAAGCCGAGACGATTCGGGACGCGATGTTGGTGGTGAGCGGGACGATGCAGGGGGGCGTCGGCGGGCCGGCGATTCCGTTTGAGTTGCCGGGGAACGTGAACTTGGCGGAGCCGGAATTCTTGAATGAAGAGGCGAAGTTGGACCCGGCGACGCGGCTGCGGCGGTCGGTGTATCTGCCGGTGCTGCGGAAGAGTCAGTTGCAGGAGCTGGACATTTTGAACTTGTTCAACTTTCCGGACGCGAACCAGATAACGGGTGCGCGGCAGGCGACGACGATTCCGACGCAGTCATTGTATTTGATGAACGCGCCGTTTGTGCAAGAGCAGGCGGCGGCGTTGGCGGAGTCGCTGCTGGCGATGAACACGACGGACGAAGGGCGGATGCGGGCGTTGGCGCGGCGAGTGTATGGTCGGGAGATTCGGGACGGCGAGGGGGAGCGGTGGTTGGCGTTTGTGCGGTCCTTTAAGCAGGCGGAGGCGTGGAAGCGCCTTTGCCATGCGCTGCTGATTTCGAACGAATTTTTGTATCGAGGCTGATGATGAATCGACGCTTACTTTTGCGGCAGGCGGCCTGCGGATTTGGGTCCGTGGCCTTAGAAGGGTTGCTGGCGGCGGAGAACTTGCACGTGCGGACGCCGCATCACAAGGCGCGGGCCAAGCGGGTGATCTTTTTGTTTATGCAGGGGGGGCCATCGCAGATCGACCTGTTCGAATATAAGCCGGAGTTGGAGAAGCGGAACGGGCAGCCGTTGACGTTCAAATTGCCGAAGAATTACGAGGCGCCGGGGATCCGGGATTCGCGGATTTTTGGCCCCATGGGGAAGTTTGTACGGCAGGGGCAGCGGGGGATGTTGCTCTCCGAGATGTTGCCGCATATTGGAGGGGTGGTGGACGATTTGTGTTTCCTGCACGGGATGCATGCCGATAGCGAGGCGCATGCGCCGGCGATTCGGCAGTTGCATACGGGGCAGAGCATTCAGGTGCGTCCGTCGATGGGGTCGTGGACGCTGTATGGCCTGGGCACGGAAAACCAGAATTTGCCAGGGTTTGTGACGATTTGCCCGGTGTTGGGGGGAGATAGCGGGTCGCCGCAACTGTTTGGCAGCGCTTTTCTGCCGGCAATTTATCAGGGCACGCCGATTGGAAAAGCGGGTGAGGCGAAGAACGCGCGGATTGATTATTTGAGCGATGCGAACGCGACGACGGCGGAGCAGCGGAAGCAGTTGGACTTCCTGGCGGATGTGAATCGACGGCATCTCGAAAGCAGCGGGTTGGAGGCCGAGTTGGAGGGCCGGGCGGCGTCCTTTGAGCTGGCGTTTCGCATGCAGATGGAAGCCCCGAAGGTGTTGGACCTTTCGACGGAATCGGCGGCTACTTTGGCGTTGTACGGGATTGGCGAGAAGGAGACGGACGACTTCGGACGGCAGTGCTTGATGGCCCGGCGGATGGCGGAGGCGGGGGTTCGATTTGTGCAGGCGAGCGACACGAGTTGGGACCACCATGGGAAGCTGCGGCAGAGCTTGCCGGTGCGGTGCAAGGCGGTGGACAAGCCGATTGCGGGGCTGATTACGGATTTGAAACAGCGGGGTTTGCTGGACGATACGCTGGTTTTGTGGGGCGGTGAGTTTGGCCGGACGCCGTTTGACCAGGATCTGTCGCAGGGCAAGGCGCCGATGTCGGAGCGAGGGCGGGAGCACAATCCGCGCGGATTTACGATGTTTATGGCGGGGGGCGGAGTGAAGCCCGGGATCGCGCACGGCGAGACGGACGAGCTCGGTTGGGAGGCGGTGCAAGGGAAAGTGCACATCAATGACTTACATGCGACGATGCTTCATTTGCTCGGTATCGACCACGAACGACTGACGTATCGCTACACGGGGCGGGACTTCCGGCTGACGGATGTGGCGGGGCGTGTGGTGCGGGAGATTTTGGCTTGAAGCCTACGAAAGCGCCCTTGCGCGATGACGTGGCGAAGCGGAAGATCTATTCGGCGGTGTTGCAACGGATTTTGAATGGCGAATTGAAACCTGGGGCTCGGCTGGTGGAGAGCCAGTTGGCCGAGCAGTACGCCGTCAGCCGGACGATCATCCGGGAGGTGCTGTTTACGCTGCTGCGGGACAACTTGGTGGAGCGGAATCACAATCGCGGGACGCAGGTGGTTTCGTTCACGCCGGACTGCGTGGAGGATCTGTATGAGATCCGGAAGAGCCTCGAGTTGCTGGCGTTACAAACGGCGATCAACGTAATGCCGCTCGAGCCTTTGTTGGCGTTTGAGCAGCGTTTTCGCGAGTTGGCGAGTGAAAAGGTGGCGGCTCCGCGGCATGTGGAAGTGGACTTGGCGTTTCATGCGTTCGTGTTTGAGCACTGCCGGAACAAGCGGCTGGTGGCTTATCTGGAGAACGTTTCCCAGTTGATCCATTCGCTGCGGTTGCTGGGGTACGAGTTGGAGAACGTCGTGCGCGAGACCGGGGAGCAGCATTTGGCGCTGGTGCAGGCTTTCATCCGGCGGGATCTAGCGACGGCGGAGCGGTTGCTGAGCGACCACATTGATACCAGCAAGCGGAATGCGCTGCGGGTGCTGATTTTGCGGCGGGACGGCGGCGGCAATCGGCGGGGGATTGCGCTGGTGGTTTAAGAGGCGGCGGCGCGGAGGGCGGCCCAGCGGGTGCGGAGGCGGTCCAGAGTCTTCTTGTGGTCCGGGTTGGCGACGAGGTTCTGACGTTCCTCGGGATCGGCCTTGAGGTCGAAGAGTTGCTCGTAGACGGGCTTTTGCGTCGTGTATCGGATGTACTTCCACTGGGAGGTCCGAACGGCTTCGCTGGGCGGGATGGGGAGGCGAGGGGGGGCGGTATTGTAGGTGTGTTCGTAGAAGAACTCGTCTCGCCAAGCGCCTTTCGGATTGGCGATGATGGGGGCGAGATTGCGGCCCTGCATGCGGGCGGTCGGCGGCAAGCCGGCGAGTTGGAGCAGGGTGGGGGCGATGTCGATGTTAAGGGTGATTTGTTCGCGGCTCGAGCCTCGTTGACTGGCGGGAAGGCGGGGATCGCGGATGATAAGGGGCACGCGGATGGACTCTTCGTAGGGGATCCATTTGCCCCAAAGGCCGTGGGCTCCGCGCAGGGAGCCGTTGTCGGAGGTGAAGATGACGACCGTGTTTTTGTCGCGGCCGGATTGGCGAAGGGCTTCCATGATGCGGCCTACGGCGGCGTCAACGCCGGTGACGAGGTGATAGCAGGTGCGGACGTCGTCGAGGAATTTCTTATCGGGATCGTTAGGCCACTGGCCGTCCTCGGTGCCGTTGAGGGACTTGCGGAGGAAGTTGGGGAGCTCTTCGAAGGCCTGGCGGGTATAGCTGTTGGGAGGCTTGACGGAGGCGTCTTCGTAGCGGCTGGGGCGGTCGGGATCCATGTAGTTCCAGGGGCCGTGGGGTTCCTTGAAATTGAGGGAGATGCAGAAGGGTTTGGTGGCGGGGGTGGAGGCGAGGAACTCGATGGTTTTGTCGGCCATGAGGGGGGTGAGGTGGCGGACGGTGCCGTCGACGCTTTGCTTGAAATTGATCGATTGAGGGAAGCCGAGCCAGTAGTCAAACTCGGCTTCTGGCAGGGCGAGGGCTTTGCCGGCACCGGTGGGACTGCCGATAGCGTACTTGCCGAGGAAGGCCGTGCGGTAGCCTTGGCGGCGGAGGATGGCGGGGTAAGTTTCAGCGAACTGAGCGGCGGTGAGAGGCGTGGCGAAATCGGTGACGCCGTGGCGGCGCATGTATTGGCCGGTGAGAATGGACGCGCGGCTGCAGCAGCAGATGGCGGTGGTGACGAAGTGGTTGCGGAACAGGATGCCGTCTTTGGCGAGTTGATCGATGTGGGGCGTTTTGATAACGGTGTTGCCGTAGCAGCCGAGGTCATCGAAGCGCTGGTCATCGGTTTGGATAAACAGGATATTCGGGCTGTTGGGTTGGGCGGAAAGCAGGGATGTGCCGGCGGCGACCGTTTTGAGAAAGCTGCGTCGGGAATTAGGAATCACGGCCATATCGCTCGACGTTACCACTATTAAGAGAACTCAATTCGTGATAGAGTTCGCTCATGAAGGCCGTCCTCTCTCTCCTACTCGTCTCGGGGCTCTTTGCCCAAATTGAACAAGCCAATCTTACCGGCGTCGTCACCGATGAGTCCGGTGCCTTGGTCCCCGGGGCCACTGTCATATTGACCAACCGCGCCACCAAGGTCAACGCCGAGACCGAGACCAATCCCGCCGGCAGCTATCGCCTCCCGGTCCTCAGCGCCGGCGAGTACGACCTCAAAGTCACCAAGGCTGGTTTCGACGCCAGCCGCGTCACCGGGATTCGCCTTACCGTCGGCCTAACGGCCACGGTCAACCTCAAGCTCCGTACCGGAACCGTCCAACAGGAAGTCACCGTCAGCGCCACGGCCGTCCAACTCGAACAGCAGTCCGCCACGCTGGGCAACGTCGTCGGGGCCAAGCAGATGATCGAACTGCCGCTGCTCGGGCGCAACCCGTATAGCCTCGTCCTTCTGGCTCCCGGTGTCCTTCCCCGCGGCGGTGCCGGCTCCGGCCCCATCATCAACGGCGGTCGGTCTAACACCAGCGAAATCCTCCTGGATGGAGCCGAAACCCGCAACAGCACCACCAACGACATCGCCTACACCCCGCCCCTTGAAACGGTTCAGGAGTTCAAGGTGATGACCAACTCCTTCTCCAGCGAATTCGGCCGCTCCGGCGGAGGCGTCCTTACCGTCGCCACCCGCTCCGGCACCAACCAACTC
>JANODS010000836.1:0-2956 GCA_031412835.1 Acidobacteriota bacterium
GTAATTGACGCCCCGCCCCGCCAGCGGCATCTCGCTGATCATCCGGTTGTCCACCACTTGTCCCAGGCTTGCCGTGCTGGTTTCGAGGATGGGCGATTCGCCCGTCACCGAAACACTATCGGTCACGGCACCCAGTTCTAGAGCCTGTACTTAACTTTTGAGATTCTAAAGGGATGGCCTCCCCCGGCACCCGAAAGCGATACCCGACCGACGTAACTGATGAGGAGTGGGCATTTGCCGCCCCTTACTTGACCTTGATGGAGGAAGCGGCACCCCAACGGCTCTATCCGCTCCGCGAGGTCTTCAACGGCCTGCGTTATCTGGTCAAGTGCGGAACCCCCTGGCGGCTGATCCCTCACGACCTGCCGCCCTGGGCGGTCATCTACCAGCAGACCCAACGCTGGATTCGAGCCCAAGTATTCGAGGCGATGGTGCACGATCTGCGAGAAGTGCTCCGCCTGCGCGAAGGCCGCAAGGCGCAACCAACCGCTATCATCCTGGATAGCCGGACCCTCCAATCGACACCGGAGAGTGGCGCTCGCTGCGGCTACGACGGAGCCAAGCGCAGGAAGGGCAGCAAAGTTCATATTGCCGTGGACACTCTGGGACACCTATTGGGACTTCATGTGACCCCGGCCGATGAGCAGGATCGGGCGCAGGTCGGAGTTCTTGCCGAACAAGTGCAACAGGTTACCGGAGAGAACGTCAAACTGGCTTGGGTGGACCAGGGATATACGGGACCGACGGCCGCCGAGGCGGCCAGTCAGCACGGAATTGAGTTAGAAGTGGTGAAGTTACCTACGGCCAAGAAGGGATTCGTTCTGCTTCCCCGCCGCTGGGTGGTGGAGCGAAGCTTCGGTTGGGCAACGCGGTTTCGCCGACTAGTCCGTGATTTCGAACGGCTTCCGGAAACCGTCGCCGGCCTGCATTTCCTGGCCTTCGCCTGCCTCTTTCTGAAACGGGCTCTCGCCGCACCCCCGTAAAGTTAATTACAGGCTCTAGTTGCCGAGGTGGCGACGTGACCAAGCCCCTCTCCGTCGAGAAGTACTAGTTTTGGTGTCTCACCCGTTCCCCAATTAGGGACAAAGGGACCGCGAACTCTGATCCCATCTACTAATGGTGTCAGGAGACGCCCGAACTGGTTCGCTTGATTGCTTGAAAAACGGTTGATTTCCTTGATGAAAGAGTCGCGCGCGCTGACCGGGGCCGAGTAAGTCCATGTGGACGGCCAGTCACGTTCGCGCTTGATCCTATAATCGGCAGTTGACGTCTCTCGCCGTGGCCCTTTCGACTGGAAATGGTTGATACTAAGCGGGATGAGCGACTTCAATCCTTGTTTAGCCTTTCACCCGCAAGGTGAGCCGACTGCCGCACCCTCCGAGTTCCCCGCACCCCACCGCATCGACACCTTTGGGGGCCCCGTCAAAGCTTGCTGGGAGCCGGCCCCCGCGGTCACTCGCCATGGGCTTCTCGCTTACTTCATCGACTTCCTGAAAGTGAGTAACACGTGGCAAGAGTTCGTCGATTCCTGTCCCTTGACTTACTCCAGCAACAACTCGCCCGCCAAAGCCGAAATCCTCGCCACCATCGTCTACTCGATCCTCATCGGCCAGCACCGCTACGCCCACATGAACGCTTTGTCGGGCGACGCCGTCATGGCGAGCCTGTTCGGCGTGAAGAAGTTTCGAAGCCAGGATAGCGTCCGCCGCGCCTTCGAGCGGATCGACGATGACGCCCTCACCCAATGGATCGATCAACAGATGGATCGCACCTTCGCCCCGCTCCTTGAACTCGACTGGGTTCTCGATCTAGACGCCACCATCAAAGTCCTCTATGGCGGTCAGGAAGCGGCGCAACTTGGGTACAACCCGACCAAGCCGGGTCGCCCTTCTCATGTCTATCAGGCGATGGTGCTGGCGGCGGGCAAGCTTGTGCTAAACGTCGATACTCAAGCGGGCAATCAGAGCGCGAGCGAGTACGCCCAGCCGACGCTCTTTGGCTGGCTGGATGCGCGGGATCGGAAGCAGTGGCCGACGTTTATACGCGGCGATAACGCGCACGCCAGCGAAAGGATGATGGTGGAGGCCGAGAAGCGCCAGTTGCCATATTTGTTTAAATTGCGCCAAACGCCGAATGTTTCGCGGACAATTGGACGGTTAGCCAAGCAGGGGGACAAGGCCAAGTGGCAGAAGACTGAGCAGGGTTGGGAGAGCCTGGAAACGACGTTGCGGCTGAATGGTTGGACGCGGGAGCGAAGGGTGATTGTGTCGCGCAGGAAGTTGGCCGAACCGAAGGTGGAGGCTGGGTCAACGACCAACAAGCAGCCCTGTTTGCCGGGGATGATCATCGAAAAGAGCGGCGGGGATTGGTACGAGTATTCGGTGCTGGTAACGAGTTGGGAGGAGATGGATTTAGGAAGATTGACGCAGGAATATCGGAACCGGGCGGACGCCGAGAACATGTTTGACGAGTTGAAGAACCAGTGGGGTTGGTCGGGGTATACGACACAGGATCTGAAGCGGAGCCAGTTGATGGCGAGGTTGGTGGGGTTGGTTTACAACTGGTGGGGGATCTACACGCGGATGGGGACGGGGGGACAGCACCGGGAAGCGATCACGACGCGACCGGCGTTGGCGGACGGGGTGGCCGAGCGGACCGAGCACGCGCGGGAAGTGAAGCTGGAGATGACAAGTTTGCATGGCAAGGCGAAGAAGATAGCCACGTTTTTAAGTAGGATAAGCGAGTATTTACATAAGTTTCTGGCAGGTGCGACGCAGTTGGACGAAAAGGAGCGCTGGCGAGCCCTGCTGCGGAGAATCTTCTGGTTCTTCTACCAGCAACCGCAACCGCCGGGGTGCTCGGTCAGCCCAGCCAGCCCACTTCCGGCAGGTTAACCGCCGAATTTAGGTTCAAGGGTTTCTCGGGGCCAATTGGATCGGGAAAAAGTCAAGCACTT
>JANODS010000837.1:0-4618 GCA_031412835.1 Acidobacteriota bacterium
CGAGTTGGACCGCGCGAATTTGAACGAAGGGCAATCGGTTTTGTTGCGGCTCGACGCGGTGCCCGGCAAGCAGTTTGACGGAAAGATTAAGTCGATGTCCTCGACGGCGAGCGCGAACGTGATGTCGAGTGACCCGGCGAAAAAATTCGACGTGGTTTTCTCGATCGACATGCGTGAACTGTTGACGGCGTTGGGCGCGAAGCCGGACGAGGTGACGAAGATTTTGGCCACGGCGGAAGCGAATCGGAAGAAGCCTCCAGTGCCCTCTTTTGGCGGTATGGCCGCGATGATGGGTGCTGGTGCCGGTATGTCGGCGATGATGGGTGGTGGCGGTATGCCCGGCGGGGCACCGGCTGGCATGGGCGCGCCGGGAGCGGCGGGTGCCGACGGACCGCGACGGATGACGATGACGATGGGCGGCCCTGGCGGGGCGGGTGGTGGCGCGGGTGGCGCGGCGATGTCGGACGCGGATCGGCAGAAGATGCGCGACGCGATTCAAAAGGCTCTGAAGGGCCGGACGATGCAGGATCTTTCCGCGGAAGAACGGCAGAAACTGATGGCCGATGTGATGAAACAGACTGGTGTTCAGCGCCCGGCGACGGCGGGTGCGAAGCCAGCCGGAGACGGCGCGGTTGCCGCCGGTGGAGCCCCCGGTGGTGAGGGTCGGGTTGGTGGTCGGCGTGGCGGTGGCGGCGGTGGCGAGGGTCGACCCGGTGGCATGGGCGGCATGGGTGGCGGTAGCGGTCGCTTTAGCGAAGCGGACCTTAAGAACGCGAAACTACCTCCTCCTCCCGACCAAGATTCTCAGCTCGACGTTCTCCTGCGGCCCGGTTTGCTAGCGGACGTGGAGATCATCGTCGAGAAGATCCCGAATGCGGTGAACATTCCGGCACAGGCGGTTTTTGAGAACGATGGCAAGCTGGTGGTCTACGTTAAGAAGAACGAGAAATTCGAGATGCGGCAGATTAAGCCGTTGAAGCGTAGTGACTCGACGTTGATTGTATCTGAGGGACTTAAGAAGGACGAGGTGGTAGCGCTCACGGATCCGACGGCCAAGCCGGGTGCCAAGGGTAAGGATAAGGGTGGATCTTCTGGCCCGATGAATGCGTTGCCGGGTGGGAAGTCCTAAGATCGAGCCGAAGGGGAACGCATACGCATGTCGCTAATCGCAGATATTATTCCTGAAATTAAGATGGGCTTGGCCAGCTTGCTGGTCCACAAGCTCCGCAGCGGATTGACCATGCTCGGCATGATCTTCGGCGTGGGCGCGGTGGTGGCGATGTTATCGATCACGGCCGGGGCGCAGAAGGAGATGATGAGTTACATCGACCTTTTGGGCGTTAACAACATCATTATCGAATCGAAAGAGGCTGTTGATCGGAACGAGCTTCAGGCACGGCGAGTTATTTCTCCGGGCATGACGTTTCGCGATTTTCGGTCGATTAAAGAAAACGTGCAGGGCTTGGAGGCGCTGACGCCGCGGAAGCGGTTTAAGCCGCAGAAGGTATTGCCGAAGACGTCCGCCGAAGCCCCGATTCTGATTGGGGTGTTGCCTAATTATTTGCAGATTAACAGCCTCAAAATCGTCGAAGGGCGTTTTTTCAACGACGAAGATGACGCCCGTTCGGCTCCGGTCTGCGTGTTGGGTGAAGTGGCGAAGGTCAACCTTTTGGGTTACGACAATGCGGTGGGCAAGTTTGTCAAAATTAATGATACTTGGTTGCAGGTAATTGGCGTGTTGGCGCAACAGGCGACAGCCGATTCCGGAGTGGAAGGTCTTGAGGTTTCGAGTGGTAACAACTTAGTGATTGCGCCGTTGAATACGGTGATGCGTCGTTTCGAAGACAATAACTCCTACTTGAAGGACGAGATTGACGGCATGTACATCAAGGTCGCAACCGGGACCGATTCGATTGAAACGGCTAACGTTGTGAACGCGATTTTGACGGCGACGCATAAAGACGCTGGTGATTTTGCGATTACGGTGCCGGCTGGACTGCTGGAGCAGCGACGGCGGACGGGCTTTATTTTCAGCATCGTGATGATCTGTATTGCGGGTATTTCGTTGCTCGTGGGCGGCATCGGCATTATGAACATCATGCTTGCGACCGTGCTGGAACGGACTCGTGAGATTGGAATTCGGCGGGCGATTGGTGCCAAGCAGAAGGACATTGTTCGGCAGTTCCTGACGGAGGCCGTTCTGATTTCGACGCTGGGTGGGTTGATTGGGGTTGCTTTCGGTGTTACGCTATCGCAGATTATCGCATCGGCCGCTGGTTGGTCCACCGTAGTAACTACGTCGTCAATTGTCGTTGCCCTGGGCGTCTCTTGCGGCATCGGTTTGCTGTTTGGGATTTATCCGGCAGTACAGGCCGCCCGGCTCGATCCGATCGAAGCCATTCGTTACGAATAATAAGAGGATTTCTGGAGTGCTAGTTTTTTGGCCACTATTTGGTTCCGCATGAATTGGAAACATCGACTTCTATCTTTCGCCACGGCTACCGTGGTCACGACTAGTTCTTTTGCTCAACAGGTCGGTATGCCGCTTGGTTCGACCATAGCCCCCGAGCCGGTCTTCAATTACACGAAGAAAGACAAGGACCTGCTTGAAGCTCCTATCTTTGGGCAGAAGGCCTATTTTACCCGGCACTTCGGCCAGATAGCTCCTAGATACGAGTTGCGTCTCCCGGCGAAATTCGAAGACTATTCGGTCGACAATAAGCTGGAACTCTCTTTGCGGAGTTATCTGCAATTGGTGTTGGCGAACAACGTGGATATTGATATTCAGCGGCTGAATGTTGAGATTCAGCGCAACGCGATTACTCGGGCGTACGCACCATTTGACCCGTTCCTGGTGGGCAGCTTCAATAATCAGAAATCGATTACTCCAACGACGAGTGCTCTTGAAGGTGCCCAGACGCTGGAGCAGCTTTCACAGCCGACAAATTTTTCCTACAATCAAACCCTCGCGAATGGCGTTCAATTCAACTCCGGCTTCACCGCGAACAGAAATACAACTAACAATTCGTTTGCCTTCTTTAACCCGGCGCTCAACGCCCAGTTGGTATCGGGAATTTCAATCCCTTTGTTGCGAAACCGGGGCACGGCGATTAACAAGTTGCCGATTACGATTGCGCGGAGCCGTTTGCGGATTGGTCAAGAAAACTTCTTGGCGACGCTCTTCCAATTGATGACCACCGCCGAACAAGCTTATTGGGATTTGATCGGAGCGCGCGAAAGTCTCCGGGTGCAGGAAAAGGCTTTGGAACTTTCGGCTGAGGCGCTGAAGCGTTCCCGTCGGGAGTTGGAGCTGGGCGCGATCAGCCCGCTGGACATCTACCAGCCGGAAGCGAACTACGCCTCTGCGGAGATTCAAGTTCTGCAAGCGCGGTATCGGCTGCAGCAAGCCGAGGACGTGTTGCGACGGCAGATGGGCGCCGATTTAGATGTCAGATTTCGGCAGATGCCGATCAACCTGACGGAGTCTGTCACCCCCCCGGCGGACAATACTGAAATTGATCGAGAGAAGTCTGTCGAGAAGGCGCTACGATTGCGGCCGGAAATTCGGTCAATCAACGAAGAGTTGCAGGTGGACGATTTAGTATTGAGGCAGCAGACGAACCTCTTGCGACCGGACTTCTCGCTGCGAGGAACGTATATCTCCACTGGTCGCGGCGGTCAGTTTTTTCAGCGCGTAGGCCCAAACACAACGATTGTCCCCGGCGGGTTCGGGGATGCATTAGGCCAAGTGTTTGGATTTGGCTTTCCTGTTTACTCGTTTGGGCTAAACCTCCGCATGCCGATTCGGGATCGGGCGGCGGCGGCCAACTACGCGGATGCCGTGGTGGCCAAACGGCAGGACATTTTCGCCCGACGAAGCACGGAGCAAAACGTGCGGCAGCAGGTTTTGAACGCGGTAAGCCAAGTGGAATCTTCGAAGGCGAGTGTGAAGTTGGCGGGTGTGGCCCGGGACTTTGCGCAGAAGCAACTGGACGCGGAACAGAAGAAGTATGACCTTGGCACGTCGGTGATCTTTTTCGTATTGGATGCGCAGACCCGGCTTGTGAATGCCGAAGCGGCGCTGGTTAATCAGACGGTATTGTATCGTCGCAACTTGTTGACCTTTTTGCGGGTGACCGGGGAACTGCTCGACGAACGCGGGATCAAAGTACAATAGGGCCTAATGGGCCGAATTCGCGTTCTTCCGGACGCTGTAGCAAATCAGATCGCGGCGGGTGAAGTTGTTGAACGGCCTGCCTCCGTGGTCAAGGAGATGCTGGAGAATTCGCTGGACGCGGGTGCGACGGCGATCCGGGTGGAGGCCGAGAGCGGGGGGCGTCGGCTGATTCGGATCACCGACGATGGGCATGGTTTGTTGCGGGACGACGCGATGTTGGCGTTTGAGCGGCATGCGACGTCGAAGTTATCGTCGTTGAAGGATCTGCAGTCGATCGCGACGTTGGGCTTTCGGGGGGAGGCGTTGCCTTCGATTGGGAGTGTCTCGCGGTTGACGATGGAGACGCGGTCGCCAGAGGAGACGACGGGAACGCGCGTCGAGATCCAGGGCGGGAAGATGATCAAGTGCGAGGAGGCTGCGCTGGCGGCGGGGACGATTTTG
>JANODS010000838.1:0-1512 GCA_031412835.1 Acidobacteriota bacterium
GGCTCGGACGCGGTTCAACCGGGCGACGGTGTGGGCGCAGCAGGGGAGGGTGGGCGAGGCGCTTTCGGAGATGGAGGCGATGTTGCCACGACTGGAGAGTGAGCCGTTGGCGTATGCGACGGCACTATGGCAGGCGTCGACTTTGGTGCCGACGGGGCGGGCTCGAGTGTGGCTGGAGAGGGCGCAGGGACTGCTGGAGCAGCATCGGGTGGGAGGGGTGTGGTTGCGGCGGATGGTGTTGGAGGCGAGGGCGGGAGCGGAGAGGAAGGCGGGCGAGAAGAAGAAGGCGCGGCAACTGCGGGAGCAGGCCGCGGCACTACGGACACAGCCGAAGGCGGGTGTGTCCGTAGAAGCGCTGCGGCGGGAGCGTTACTGAGCGAGGATGTCGTAGGTGGTGGTGCCGGCGACGCGAACCTTTTCGTAGGCGGCCATCCAGACCTTGTGATAGGGCGCGGCGGTGTAAGCCTTGAGGGCGTCCGGGCCGCCTTCCATGGCGAAGCAGGCGCCGTAGGAACGGACGAGACGGTTGACTTTTGTGGCGGCGACGTCTTTCTCACCGGCGGTGAGCTTTTTACGGGTTTCCGGATCGACGGCGAACTGGGCGAGGGGCGCACGAAGCTTGCCGGCCCACACCATTTTGATGGCGGGGATGTTTTGGGGCAGGGCGTCGGTGGCGGCGTAGAACGCCTTCCAGTCGGCGTCGGTGGCGGTTTCAATGGGCGTGAATGCAAAGCAGTGCATCATCGTTTTTTCGGCGGCCGTGGCTAGACCGGCGGACAGGACCAAAAGGGTCAGGATCGAACTCATTTTCATAGGGTAAACTCCTCGCAATATGGTAGCAAGTTCATTCGCCTCCCCGGCCGTCCGACGGCGCGTTTTCGGCGTTGATGGTAGGAAGCCATTTGGCGAGATTTAGTTTCATCGGGGCGAGTTTGGGGTCTGCCGCCAGGTTCTTCCATTCGAGGGGGTCTTTGACGCGGTCGTAGAGTTCTTCGGTGCCGTCTTCATAACGAATGTAGCGCCAGGCGTCGGAGCGGACGGAATGGTTGTTGCGGAAGTAAGTGGTGACGGCGGGGCGGTCCCATTTGGCCTGGGGATTGGCGAGGAGGGGACGGAGGGAGACGCCTTCGAGTTCGGGGCGCTTGGGGAGGCCGCAGAGGTCGACGAGGGTGGGGTAGACGTCCATGAGGCTGACGGTGCGGTCGCAGCGGGTGTTGGGCTTGGTGAGGCCGGGGGCGACGACCATGAGGACGTTATGGGTAGCTTCTTCCCAGAGGGAGAATTTGCGCCAGTGGAGTTTTTCGCCGAGGTGCCAGCCGTGGTCGCTCCAGAGGACGATGACGGAGTTCTTTTTGAATTCGCTTTTGTCGTAGGCGTCGAGGAGGCGGCCGAGTTCGGCGTCGGCGAAGGCGATGGCGGCGAGATAGGCTTGGACGCCTTGCTTCCAGAGGCCGGCGTCGGTGACCATTTTGTGGTCGCCATTGGGCTTGGCGAACTTCTTGCCGATGGGGG
>JANODS010000839.1:0-1148 GCA_031412835.1 Acidobacteriota bacterium
CAGAAAATCAACGCCTGGACAAAAGGCCCCGATGGCACCCCCATCTCCGGCGGCAAGACCCTAACCCAATGGGTCCGCCAGTATCACCAAGGCGTCTACGGCCTCGACGAAGCCGTCGGCCGCCTCATGGCCACTCTTGAAGAAACCAAGCAAGTCCGCAACACCCTCGTCATCTTCACTTCCGACCAAGGCCTCGCCTTCGGCCAACACGGCTTCCGCGGCGTAAAGGTCGCCCCCTACGACGCCAACATCCGTTCACCGTTGATCTTCTCGATGCCTGGCAAAATCGCGGAAAACGCCGTCTGCGAAGTCCCCGTCAGCGGCGTCGACATCCCTGCCACCATCTTCAAGTTCACCGGGATCAGCCCCCCCTGGGACATCCACGGCCACGACCTCTCGCCTCTGCTGAAGAACCCCAAAGCCAACTGGCCGCACACCACCATGATGCTCGCCACCGGCCAAAAGTTTGGCTCCGCCATCCTCCCGGACCTCGACGGCAAGAAGGCGATGCACGAGCAGGTGCCCTACTACATCCTCATCCGCGAAAAACACCTCAAATACATCCGCCCCCTCATCACCGATCTCGAAGAGCTCTACGACCTCAACCAGGACCCCGACGAGCTCAACAACCTCGCCATCCAACCCGCCCACCAAGCCACCCTCAAGCGCCTCCGCGCCAAGGCCATGGCCGAACTGAAACGTACCAAGGCCAACATCGCCGACCACTTGCCCCCCGTCCGCGAATCCAACATAGCCTAGCCGCCATCGCTCCAAGAATCCGACCTCATCGTAGCTTCGCCCAAGGGTTTCTCTTGATCGGCTACCCATCAGTTCAGCTATGCGCTTCGCAGGGTTTGTCGCCGGGGTGGAGGGGCATCGTGTTTGAGTTTACAAGAACGGGCGGAGTGGCTGGTAGAATTCGGGGGAGATGGAGTACTCGGGACATGAGCGGATTGATGCGCGGAGCTTGGCGATGCACTGTGAGATCGCGGCTCGGCTGCGGTCGGCGCCGGAGTTATTGAGTATCGCGTTTGAGAATCTGCGGCGGTGGTCGGAGAGCGCGGGGCGGTCGGGGGCCTATTTGGATCGATGGCGGCAGCATCTGGCTTTGCCGTTGGAAGAGTTGCTGGAGCTCATTCAAGAAGATA
>JANODS010000840.1:0-2787 GCA_031412835.1 Acidobacteriota bacterium
GGCGGAGGGCGATGGAAGGCTGGGGTTAGTCGTACGCATACCGTCAACCCGCCGACTCCTCTCGGGGGGAGGATGGATCCTCCTTCGCGTGATGGTTGTCCGCGATAGCCCAGGGTACTTGCTCCTGCTCACACCAAAGGCCCTCAAAAACAGTCCTATTGAAAATCCGGCCCCGGTACCCGAACAGGAATAGTAGCCCGAGCTCCAGGTACCACATCCTCAGATGAGACGCCTCGAATGCCAGTCCACTCTCATTTCCTTTTTTGGGGTGCACGAGCGCGTTTCGTACTTTGGTTAGTGCCGCTGGCCCATCCTCCCATTTCTGCAGAGCCCCATGTCTGCAAAGTTCGGTTAGTGTCGGGGGGATTCCGAGAGGAACATTCATAATTGTCAGCATCCGACGAATCTTCTCTGCCGCTGTTGGATTCTTGCTCGCCTGGGTCGGCCCTTTCTCGTATTCCCCGAGCATTCCGTCAACAATTGATTCCAGTCCTGCTTGGCTTGCAAGAATGGACGTTTCTGCAACCTGACCGGAGTGGTTCGCGGACAGCCAGAAATACAGGCCCCAGTCGATTGGGTCTTTCCATTTCGGGTCTGTCATTCGAAACCAGAAGCCGGGCAGTAGCTCCCTGAGGATCTCAGCGTTCGAAGCCGGGAACCAGTGCGATTGCCTCGCATTTGGAACCACAAGATGATCCATTCCTGTCATCCCAGGCCGAGCGAACACCAGTTGGCCATTCGCCGAGAAACCTTGAGCAAGTCCGATTCCGACCGTTCGACCCCAGGCGAAGCTTAGAAAATATCGCACCAGAAAAAGGGCTTCGTCAGTTTCCTCCATGCTTACTTCTCTCGCATCCGTGCGGACTAGCCGCAGCGAATGAGTGGGTCTCCGCCAAGGCGTACCAAGAGAGTTCATCAAGTCGTTGTTGGCGCATACTGCTGGGGGCAAAGGACCGATCCAGACGCGCCATCCGGAAACGTCCAGATCGAGCTCCCTATTTCCATTGCTGGAGGCACCTTCAAACCCGAATTGGCTGAGGTTGTACAAAAAACAATCGACTTCTGCGACGCTTCCAGAGCGCACAAGAAAAAGTGGCTCATTCTGGCGAACCCGATGGTGAAAGCTTGTAGAATGCCAATTCGCGGTACGCTCCATGGCGCCTAGCCGACCGCCATCAAGCGTGAGGCCGGATTCCACAAACAACAGCGTCACAGGTGTTTCGTCAAGCTGTTGGACATCGAGATCAGCCAGCTCCACCTGGGCCGAAGGAAATTGATTGGGCCGAAAAACGATGCGTGCACGCGTTTCGATGCGTGCGCGCGTTTCCATGTGTCCGTCGCCGACGACGAGTCTGCATCTCTCCTCCGCGAGAATCATTCCGGAGCAGTTCCCGCCAGCCGGTTCGAGATTGAATCTATTGGGCCACACTCCTAAAGTATGGCGATCTAACGCGAGCACCGTTGAGGCTCGGATTCTCGGGGCCGGATCAGGGGCGTGCAGATTCCAACTCCTCCGCCGATTCAGTGAGAGCCATGCCGACGTGGCCTTCAACGGCAAGAGCACCTAAGCGACATAGGCCGGCCATTCACAAGCTTCGGGGCGACGCCCCCCTCGAAGGCGTCTGTGAAAGGTCCGTCGAGGAGATACGGTTCTTCCTATGGCAGAATCGGGGTGATGAATGGCCGCCAATACCGAGTACATCAACTCCCCGTTCTAACCCTCGAAATGTACGGCACCTTCAGCCCGCACCGGTCCCGGCTCCTCACCGGAGGCGACGGCCCCCTTCCCCGGGTTCAAATCTGGGACGTCGAAACCGGATCCTGCCTCCAAACTCTCCACGGCCACCAAGCCCCCATCGCCTCCCTCGCCTGGTCCCCCGATCTACAAACAATCGCCTCGGGCGCCTTTGATCAATCCGTCCGCCTCTGGAGCGTCGCCACCGGCGACTGCCTCTTCACCCTTTCCAGCCACCGGTCTTACGTCCGCTCGGTCGACTTCAGCCCATCCGGCCAACACCTCCTCTCCGGCTCCGGCGACGGAGTCATCCGCCTTTGGGATCTATCCGCCCGCAGAATCCTCTACGAATTCCACGGCCACACCGACGGCGTCTACCACGCCGTCTTCGACCTCACCCAAACCCGCATCCTCTCCGGAGGCCGCGACGGCTCGATCAAACTCTGGGACCTCACCAACGGAAACTGCCTCCGAACCATCACCGGGTCCACCGCCCACGTCCAACATCTGGCTTGGCACCCCGACCAGCGCCACTTCCTCTCCGCCGCCAACGAACTCCGCCTCTGGCAAGCCGAAACCGGCGAATGCCTCCGCCGCTTCGAAGGCCATACCGATACTATTCGCTCCGCAGCCTGGAGCCCCGACCAGCGCCAGATCCTCTCTGCCTCCCACGACGGCACCGTCCGCATCTGGGAATCGGCCACCGGCCGCTGCCTGCACGTACTAACCGGCCACCAAGCTTGCGTCGTCAACGCCGCTTGGGCCTGCGATCTCAAATCAATACTCTCCTGCGACTCCAGCGGGGAACTCCGCCACACAGAAATCCCCTGAGTCATCGCGGCGCCCAGTCGCCTCCAGAACATTGACCCGCTCCTGCGGCACCACCTTTCGAACGCCTCGGGGCCGCCCCCCCTCTGCGAAGCGAATCATATCGAACAGATTCCCGCGGCTGAAACCGGCACCGTCGCTGGCTGTCAATTGTCTCGACGCTGTCGAGACAATCTGCTCGCCGTCAGCGGCGCGTTCCCCGCCGAGAACTTCCCGCCGGATCC
>JANODS010000841.1:0-4976 GCA_031412835.1 Acidobacteriota bacterium
GGCCGGCGGCGCGAATGGTGGCGGTGCGGGCGGTGGTGGAGGGGTTGGGGAAATACTTGTAGGAGAGGGTGGCGCTGCCGGTACCGGTGGCGGGAGTGACTTGGAGCCATTCATCGGCGGAGGACGCGGTGGCGCTCCAGGCGAGGCCCGGGGTGATGGTGAGGGCGAGGGTGCCCGTGCCGACGGTGGGGGCGACGGTGAGGGCGGCGGGGAGGAGGGTGGCCGTGGCGGGGGTGGAGCCGAGGAGGCGGAGGGTGAAGGTGCCGAGGGAGAAGGAAGTGGCTTCGACGGTGTAGGTGCCGGTGTAAGGAAGGACGAAGAAGTTAGTTAGATTGGGGATGGCGGCGTTGTTACTTCCGCCGGAGTTATCGTCCTGCGTGAGGAGTTCGTTGTTGGGGCCGGTGAGATAGAGAACGCTATCGAGAGCGGCGGACTCCATGAGAATGCGCACGGTTTGGCCGGCGGTTCCGGAGAAGGTGTAGCGGTTGGTGTAGGCGGCGCGTTGGGTGTTACTCAGGTAGGAGGAGCCACAGACGGGGGTAGCGGAGAGTTGGGCGTTGAGGATCGCACCGAGGGAAATGGGGTTGGCGAGCGTGCAGCGCTGGCCGAGTTGGCGGACGGGAATGGATTCACTGCCGATGGTGAGGGTGCCGAAGCGGTCGGCGGAACTGGGGTTACGGGTGGCGGTGAAAGTGGCGAGGGTTCGGAATTGGGAGGCGGAATCCGGGGTGGCGGTGAGCCAATTCCCTGGACTGAAGGCGGCGGCCATCCAGTGGCCAGAGTCGGGGTTAGGAGAGACGGGAATGGTGGCCGAACCGCCGGCGGCGGGGAGGGTGACGGCGGCTGCGTTGGGGGTGATGACGTAGTTGTACTGGCTGAAGCCGAAGCCGACACCGTTGCCGAGCGAAATGCCGCTGCCGCGGAAGGTTGTGGAGGGGTTGGCGGCGGCGGAGTAGGTGATGGTGGTGCTGCCGGTACCGGAGGCGGGCGAAACACTGAACCAATTCTGGCCGGTGGGTGGGGGGGCGGCGGTCCAGGAGAAGGATTCGTCCGAAAGGGTCAGGCGGGTTTGGCCGGAGACGGGGCCGGAGGCCGTGGTGACGGAGCGGGGTGAGAAGGTGGCTTGGACGCCTTCCTGAGTGAAGTTGGCTTGGGTGAGGATGCTGTTGCTGTTGTCGGCGGGGGAGAAGAGAATTTGACCGGAGCGATTCCCGATCACGTTGTTCGGGGGAATCCGCACGACGACTTCGGCGTCACCGGTTCCAGTGACCTCGCCAATCGGTATCCAGGAGTCGCCGGTTCTGGCGAGCCAGGGAGCGGTGGCTCGGACGGTGACGGTGTAGGTTCCTCCGGCGCGCGGGACGGCGGTGGATCGGGGGAGGGCGCTCAAGACGGGGACTAGCGAGGGGTCGGGGTTGGGGTTGCGGGGTCGGTAGTTGGCCACGATGGGAGTGGAGAGGACGAAGGTGGCAGCAGCGTCGGCGCTGTTGGCGGCGGGAGCGGCGACGCCGGTGGGTCGGCCGAAGACGCGGATGTTGGGGTTCGAGAAATAGGGTTGAGGTGGGCAAGGGGCACCGGCGCATTCGTAGGACATGATGTCGCGAAAGAAGGGATCGGCGGAGGTGTTTTGGTAGCCGTAGGAGTAAGAGAAGAGGCCGGGAATGCCGCCGGAGTTGGCGCGGTCGTGAGCAGCTCCGAGATTGTGGCCGATTTCGTGGGCGAAGACAAGGGGGACGATGGAGGTGTTCTGAGCTATGACGCTGTAGGCGGCGTTGGGGCTGCCAGTGGCGTTGTTGAGGACCCAGGCGATACCGGCGCAGTTAGAGTCGGTGATGAGGAAGCTGACGAGGTCGGCACCGGCTTGTTGGCGGAGGGTGTTGAGCTCTGTACCGCTGGTGTTGCCGAAGGTGGTGATTTGGGCGAGATCGAACGAGCAGGAGCCGGACTCGGAGATGGGGACTTCTTTCACGCCGACTAGATTGAGGATGGTGGTGACTCCGGAGTTGGAGAAGGCTTGATTGGTGTAGTCGATGAATCCGCGGATCGAGTTAGTGATGGCGATAGCGGAGCCGGCGCGGGCGCGGGCGGCGGCGGAGTAGGCGACTAGGATATCGATTTGGTTGTCGGAGTCGAGTTGGCGGGGGCCGGGGAGAGGGGCTTCGGCGGGGGCGGGGGCGGCGGGGCAGAGAGGGGGTTGAGTGGGGACTGGGGTGTACGTTAGATTGTTGGGCTCGCCGCCGATGGCGAAGGTTTCTCCGGAGGCGGTGGTGAGGAAGCCTTCGACGATGTTGCCGGAGATGGCGAGGGAGAAGCTGCCGGGGAGGGGGTTGTCGACGATGCCGTTCCAGGTGACGGTTTCGCCGTCGTTCCAGACGTGCGCGGATTGGAGGAGGACGGGTTGGTTATGGAGGCGGATTTTGCGAGGGGCGCGGAGTTGGCGGGCGGCGTTGGCGGAGAAGTCCTGGGCGGTGAGCGGGAGGGCCAGTAGGGCGAGGAGGAAGAGTCGGCGGGACATTGACTCAGTATGCCGCAGTTTCTGGCGGGGGAGTTTAGCGGACGGTCTTGCGGGCGACGACGACATTGTCGAAGACTAGGTTGACGGACCAGATCCAGCGCGCTCCTTTGAATAAGCTGGGATAGCGGGTGTAAGCGGGCAGGTTAGTGACGCCTACCTCTTCGTCGGTGTATTCGTAAGCTTGGGGCCAGGAGGAATCCGGGAAGCCGCTTCGCTCCCAATTGGCAGGGAAGGGGTAGTGCACGGCGTAACATTGGTCGGCACATTGCGGCTTGCGGGAGAGGGGGTGGACGCGGCCTAGCTTGCTTGTGTCGTGTCTATAGTTGTGTTCGATGACTTCGTCGGGGCTGTTGAGCGGCCCGATGTAAAACGACTGCACTTTCCAGGTGCTATCGGTGACGGTACCGTCGCTGAATCTGGCGATGAGGCCTCCGTCACCGGGATGCCACCGGTCGCCGCGGTTGGCCTCGGTGGCCAAGCCGAGATTCTCTTCCCAATCGACTACCTTGAAGGCGTAAGTGATTGGTCGCTTGGCCTTGAATTTTACGATGGCCGAATTGAAGGGCGTAAAGGGTGTGTTGTCGACGGCGACCAGTTTGCCGTTGACGTAAAGCTCGAAGTAGTTATCGGCTACGATGTAGCCCGTGATGACCTCTCCGTCAGGGTCGACGATGACCGTGGGAGCAGCGGCGGCGTTCACCGCTGCTTCGTTTTGAGGCGTGACTTGGGTGCATTCGTTGTAGAGATCGGCGGCTAGGGGGAGCTGCTTCCGCTGGAAGGCGGTTTCGGCGGGGACGGTGAGCACGGTGCCATCGGTGGCCGTGATGGATCCTACGGCGCTGATGCGATGATTGCCTACCTTGACGGGGCAGGGGTAGAGATTGGCGATCACGGTTTTGGCGGGGCCTTTGGTGATGTGCTTCTTCACTTCGACCTGCGCGGTTAAGGGGCTGATCGATAGGCAGAGTAGGGCCCAGCGCAGATTCATGGCTTTATCGTATTTTTTTTGCCTCGGGCGGATTTCGCGAGCGGCGTTTAGCGGTAAGCTTCCTTGCGGTCGAGAACGCGTTCGATCTGGATCGAGTCGTCTTGTTCGCGAAAGAATATTCGGTGGTTCTGGGCACGGAGGCGAATCATGGGAGGGGTGATTCCTTTGAGTTGTTTGGTTGCTCCTTCGCCACTCAGTAGGTAACGGCCCAAGGTCTTAAGGATCTGGATCGCGATAGGCTGCTCGATCGCGCGAACGTCACTTTTAGCTTGGTCGGTCCAGACGATGCGCTTAGCCATCGGCTAGCGCTCGAGGCTCATCTTTTCCCAGTCGGCCATGGAAAGGCCAAACTCGGCGAGGACTTGCTCGTGGGGGATGGGCGCGTTGTGTTGGGACCATTCGTCGGCCTCGGCAATTGCGCTCGCTTCGGCGGGGCTGAGGGTGTCGCTGTCGTCGACGTCATTGTGGATCATGACTTCCATCAACTGAACGAGTGCGGCGAGTTTATGGGGGCCCAACTGGCCGACGAGTTCGTGAGCTTTGGCTTCGAGGGAAATAACGGGCATAGCGTTCCTCCCCCTATTCTAACTAGAAGATCCGGCGGAGGGCCATTCGGGTGCGGGGGGCGGCGATCGGGTACTCTGTAGGAGTGAAGTTTCCCCTTGTTTGGGCGTTCTTTTTAGCGGTTGGTGCTTCTTGGGCGGTCGATTTGCGGGGGCGGGTGACCGATTCTTCGCAGGCAGTGGTGGGGGGCGCGGAGGTGGCTTTGTCGGGTTCGACGAAGAGGTCGGTGGTGGCCGATAGCCAAGGGGAGTATGTTTTTACGGGCTTGGCGGCGGGGCGGTATAGCGTGTTTGCGGCGGCACCGCAATTGGCGCTGCCGAAGGCTGTTTCGGTGACGGTGGGGACGGCGACGGTGGTGCTGAATCTGGAGCTGCGGGTAAGCAAAGTGAGCCAACGGCTGGACGTGCAGGAGACGGCGGACAACGCACTTTCGGCCGATACGCGGACGAACCCGGCGGCGCTGGTGCTGCGGGGGGCTGATCTGGATGTATTGGCCGATAAACCGGAGGATTTGGCTGCGGACTTGTTGGCGCTGGCGGGGCCTTCGGCGGGGCCGAATGGGGGGGCGATTTTTATTGACGGGTTCAGCGGGGGACAGCTTCCGTCGAAGGATGCGATTCGAGAGATTCGGATCAATCAGAATCCGTTCGGGCCGGAGAATGACCGGGTGGGCTTTGGGACGATTGAGGTGTTTACGAAGCCGGGGTCGGAGAAGTTCAAGGGGGCGGTTTACTACAACTTTGCGGATGCGGCGTTGAATACGCGGAACCCGTATGCGGCGCGGAAGGCTCCTTTCAATTTGCATGAATATGGGGGGAACTTTGGGGGGCCGTTGGGGAAGAAAGCTTCGTTTTTTGTGGACGTGCGGCGGGACGATATTGATAACGGGGCGGTGATCAACGGGACGAT
>JANODS010000842.1:0-1502 GCA_031412835.1 Acidobacteriota bacterium
CGCCAACGTCGGCAACATCGTCCAGCCGACCACCCGCGCCCAGTACCTCAGCTCAACGGTCAACCTGCCCACCAACCTGTTCTCCCATCCCGACCAATACGTCCAAATGCAGACCGCTACCGGCGGAACCAGCAGCGGCACCGGCTGGGCCGGCCGCACCGTCGACTCGCTCAACGGCCTCAACGGTGCCTCCACCTTCCCGGCCGCCATCTCGATGTCCGGCCAACAGATCTTTTGTGCGGGCAACATCGTCCAATCCGCCAGCCTCATCCCCGGCTACGACATGGCGCCTTCGGGCATGAACCTCTGGCCTGCCGCTGCCGCCGCCGCCCGCCAAACCGCGCTCCAGCAGATCCTAACGATGGACAGCGGCCTCGCCGTCGTCCAGGCCGCCAACAAGGTCCGGCAAGACGGTCTCGACCTCTCCGCCATGCTCAAAGGCCTCAACGCCGGCAGCCCATTTGTAACCAACTTTCCGGGCACTTCCATCGGCCAGCAGTTGAAGCAGGTCGCCCAGATCATCAAGCTCCGCGCCACCACCGGCATGCGCCGCCAAGTCTTCTTCTGTTCGGTTGGCGGCTTCGATACCCACGGTGCCCAAGCCTGGCAACAATGGGACCTCTTCAAACAGATCTCGGACGCCATGAACGCCTTCTATCTCTCCACCCAAGAACTAGGCGTTGCCAACGACGTCACCACCTTCACCGAATCCGAGTTCGGCCGGTCGCTCCAACCCAGCGGCTCCGGCTCCGATCACGGCTGGGGCAGCCACTTCCTCGTTCTGGGCGGAGCCGTCAAGGGCGGCGACCTCTACGGTCAATTCCCCGATCTCTCCCTGGGCGGCCCCGACGACAGCGGCACCCGCGGAACGTTGCTCCCGACCACAGGCCTCGACCAATACGGAGCAACGCTTTCGAAGTGGTTCGGCGTCCCCGACGCCGCGCTCAACGGCATCTTCCCCAACCTGAAGAACTTCGCTACCCGCGACCTCGGCTTCCTCGGGTAACTCACTGCGGGGGCAACCGCTTCCCCACCCCGGTCGCCCCCTCAAATGCATGCCCCATCTGCAACACGCCCCAATCGTCCCGATGCCGCCCGACGATCTGAAGACCCACCGGGAGCCCCTCCGCCGTAAATCCCGCCGGCACCGACAGCGCCGGGCTCCCAACTGTCGAGATCAAGTAGCAGCTCCGCATCCAGTCAATATAAGTCCCCAACTTCGTCCCATTGATCTCGGTCACATACGGCTGCTCCACCGGAAACGGAGGCACCTGACTCACCGGCAGCACAAAGAACTCATACCGCTCCATGAACTTCCGCATTCGGTGATACAACTCCGTCCGCTTCATCTCCGCCTTGCCCACTTCCATCCCGGTCAGCTTCAGCCCCCGCTCCACCTCGCCCAAAATCGTGTCTTTGAACAGGCCCCGATGCTGCTTCACAAGCTCCGCCCGGCCCAACGCCCCCGACCATTCGCGCAGCGTCTTGAACGTCTCGTCCGC
>JANODS010000843.1:0-6568 GCA_031412835.1 Acidobacteriota bacterium
AACTCGCTCCAGATGCGGTTCACCGCGGCTTCCGCAAAGTACGGATGCCGCACCATCCAATCCGCCAGCGCCTTCCGCGGATTCTCTCGGCCGCTGGCCATCACCGTCTTGCCGTCCAACAACGTCGGCCGAAGCTCCACCTTCGTCCGCGGATGCAGCACTTGAATCTTGCCGTTCACTTCTCCGTTCCCCATCGCCTCATCCAGCGGATGGTCGAAAACCACATACTCGTTTCCCGTGTCGCCCATCTTAAACAGCCGCCCGAAGAACGCCGCCAAGCCCCAGAACTGATCCTGGCTCCACGTCTCGTACGGATGGTTGTGGCACTGCGCACATTCCAGCCGCCGCCCAAAAAATACCCGCACCTCTTCGGCCATCGTCTCTTCCGGACTACCGATGACATCGTACGGTAGAAAGTGGCGCGTCGGCCCATCGTAGCCTTGGGCTGTCAGGCGCTCCCAAGCCATCCGGTCATAGGGCTTGTTCTTGGCGATACTCTCTCGGATCCATTCGCCGTACATTTGGCTCCACTTCGGGTTGATGCCGTTGGCAAACACCGCCACGCGAAACAGGTCCTGAAACCGAAACGTCCAGTAGTCGATGTACTCCGGCGATCCAATTAAAGCGTCGATCACGCGCTCGCGCTTCCTTGGATCCCGGCTCCGCACGAACTCTTCGACGCGTCCCGGCGGCGGCAGCGTCCCCGTCAAATCCAAACAAACGCGGCGCAAAAACTCCGCATCGTGGCTCAGCGCGGATGGCACCAGGCGCAGTCGGCGAAGTTTCTCGAACACGAACTCGTCAATGAAGTTTTGCCGTGGTACGGTCGGGTAATTCGCCACCGGCTCGCCGATCACCCCGACGATCACCGCCGCCGCATGGCCGGCCGCCCGCACGAGAATCGAAGTCTCCCCCAGCGCGGTCGCGTTCACCAAGCCGTCCTCCGAGATGCCCGCAATCGCTTTGTCGTTGGAAAGGTAAAGCGCCTGCGCGGTCACATCTTCGCGACGACCATTCGCCATGACCGCCGTAACTAGCAACCGATGCTTCCGCGCCATCTCGAGCGAAAGAATCTTCGGGTAAACCTCCAAGCTGGCCACCCGGCTTGTCTCGTCCTCCGCGGGACCAAACGGAGCGCCTTGCCGAACCCATGCGAGGATCGCCCGGTACTCGTCCGAGTCCAACGCAAACCGCTTCCCGCCCCCATGGGCCACCGTGGCTGTCGCCTTCTGTAATAGCAAACTGGCTTCCGGATTTTGCCGGTCGATGCGCGGCTTCCGCTCGCCCTTGGCCTCGGCCAATAGCACCTGATACGCGCCGCCCTGCACGATCCACTCATAGTCGTCGCGAGGGAAAAGCGACGCCGCCGAAAGCTTCAAACCGCCCCGGCCTTTCACTCCGCCATGACAAGCCGGAGAGTTGCACCCCCGCTTGGTTAAGATCGAGCCGATCGCCGAACGGAACCGAAACTGCTCGTCTCCTCCAGCGGTCTCCACGTGCCCCTGCGCGCTCGCTTGCCACCGGCCCCACTTCGCCGTCACCTGCGCCGTCCCCGCTGACCGCGCGATAAACCGCCCACTCTCGTTCACCGTGCCAGCCCCGACCGTCGCGGTCCATTTGGCCGCGTCCGTCAAATCCTGCGTCGACCCATCCGCGTACTCGGCCATGAAGACGAACTGCTGCGCCGCCCCGGCCCGGTGCAAGTGGAACTCGGCGGGCACCAGCCGAACCGCCACCGGCTCCGCGGCCCACACCGTAGTCGCCATCACCAACAGAAACAACTTTCTCATTGCGGTGCCCTCACCACCATCATCGGAAAACGCTTCTCCAAAATCGGGGCCGCCAAGCGCTGCTCCTTCACTGGCCGCACCACCACCCGCGGCCACACAATCGTCTCCGACAACGCCGCATCTTCCGCCACGTTCAACAAAAACGAGAAATACTGCGTCGTCTTCGGAATGTACCGCTCAATCCGACCCGCGTTCTGCAGCGGCGGCCGTTCCACCGGATTCTCCGCCCCCGGCACTACGGTCACCCCCGCCGGTAAGCCCTCCATCGTCGCCATCACGGGGTCGCGAAAGTCCTCCTCCCGCTCGAGCTGCAACGTCACCAAGCGTACCTTTCCGACCACCAAGTTCAGCCGGTCCTCCGGCATCTCGACTCGTCCCACATGCGGCACTTGGGGACGAATCAGCACTCGGTAGTAAAACTCAGGTCGGCCATGATCGGTTGTAATGTCGCGAACCTGCACGGTGTAGTCCCCGGGGGCTGTAATCGCAAAGGTGGTCTTGGCCTGAATCATTTTCATCATGTACAAGCCGTTGTTGTTCCGCTTGGTATGGACGTTGGTCGCCACCTCGCGCCCCGTCGCATCCAACACGGTCACCACGGGATTGAACTCGGGCAGGGTCGCCTCCGGCGTCTCAATTTCAATCGCCAGTTGCGTCGCCTTCTCAATGCGCAGACGCACCTTGTGGACTATCGCCGGCCGGCTCAATCGTCCCTCCAGAATCCCCGGCAACACCAGCACCCCTTCGCCCGCCTCGGTTCCGGCCAGTCTCGACGGGGGCGGGGCCGACTGCCGCACGCCGCCCCTCGCTAGCAACGTCCCTAACCAGTCGCTTCCTAACTGGCGTACAAAACTCCGCTCGTTCCAATCCGGTCGGGCAACCGGATGCCGCCACCCGCGCTCGCCCTCGCCCGCGCCCACCCGCAAATAGTAACTGGCGCTGGCCCCGCCATGTCCCCCAAATCCAGCCACTTGTACCCGGTACCGTCCAGCTTGCTGAACAACGTGGGTCAACTTGGCCTTGGTCGCCAGTCCCGGAAAAAACAGCTCCTCGTCGTTGAACGCCAAGCGCTTCCAGCCTTTGGTGGAAAACCAACTATCGGCCGCCGGTTCCAGCAAAGTCACCACGGGATCGAATGCGCTTCCCCCAGCCACCACTTCGAACGTAAACGCCTGCCCCGCCTTCGCCTCTACCGAGTAAACGTCCACCTCCCCCGGTTCGGCTAAGCTGCCATTCACCACCCATCCCGGAGTCAGAGGCAAGTCGGGCTTTTCCCCCACCACCGCCTCGGTCACCACATGCCACGCGACCGCGTTAGTCACCCCCTGCGGCCCCACCGCCCGCATTCGCTTCTCCCCGGGCGTTACCGATGTATCCAGCGTGATCTCGGCGAGAAGTCGATCCGCACCCGCCTCTACCAACCGCACCCGGACCCCCGGCTCTTCCACCGAAAATCCCTGCATCGCCCCCAATCCCGTTCCGGCAATCACCACCGCGTAAGTACTGCCCGCCCGCCCCGCCAGCGGACTTACTCCTTGCAGAGCAGGCTCAGCCGCACCCAGCGCAAGCCCAGTCGCCCACAGCACCGCCGCGACTGCTCCTGCCAAACACTTCATCCCCCCAATTCTAGGGAGTTTCGCGCCGAACACAACCCACCCGTCCAGAATTCGGAACGGTTAATCACCCGTTCGGCATCCTGGACAGAATTCGGACGCCACGTCAGATTCAGATTGACTCTTTTTGCAATCGGATGAATGCTCGTAGTCAAAGCCCTAATCGAGGCGCGTCGGCCCCGTTTCTTGACGCGCACTGACGTGAACTTGGTCCACCCCGTAATGGACCCGACCGACTTGGTGGCTAACAATCCAGTTTCGCTAGGGAGCTAGTATATGAATCGACACTTTCGCGTCTTCTGCTTATTTCTCTCGGCCGCAATCGTCTGGGCCCAACCCACCGCCACCATCGTCGGCCGCGTGGTCGACCCCAGTGGTGCCGTCGTCAGTGGTGCTACGGTTCGCTCCAAGAATGTTTCCACCGGCAACGAGCGCACAACCAAAACCGGCGATAGCGGCGACTATGAATTGCCCCTGCTTTCCACCACCGGCAGTTACACCCTCACCGTCACCCGAGACGGCTTCCAAACCCAGGAGATCAAAGGCCTCTCGCTCCAGATGGACCAGCGCGCCCGTATCGATATCACCATGCGCGTCGGCAGCGTCTCGGAACGCATTTCGGTCACCGAATCGGCCCCCATCGTCAACACCGAAATCGGGTCTATCGGCCAGGTCATCAGCAATCAGAAGATTGTCGACCTGCCCCTGAACGGGCGAAACTTCGTGCAGCTCACCGCGCTGCTCCCCAACGCCGTTATCGGTACCGCCGGTATCACGGGCGCAACTGTCGTCGCGGTCAGCGGCGGTCGTCAAAGCAAAACCGAGTTCCTGCTCGATGGCATCAGCATCAACGAGCAACTCTTCGACGGCGTCGCCCTCCGTCCCTCAGTCGACGCCATGCTCGAGTTCAAAGTCCAGGCCAACTCCTTCTCCGCCGAGTACGGGAGGGGCAACGCGGTCCTCAGTGCCACCATTAAGTCAGGTACCAATCAGTATCACGGCACGCTTTTCGAGTTTCTCCGCAACGACAAGCTCGACGCCCGTAACTTCTTCATCCCCCGCAAAGCCAGCTACCGTCAAAACCAGTTCGGCTTCGCGTTCGGCGGCCCCGTCGTCATCCCCAAACTATTCAACGGCAAGGATAAGAGCTTCTTCTTCCTGAACTACGAAGGAACCCGCATCCGGCAAGGTCGCACGACGAACGTCGTCGTCCCGGCCGAACCGCTTCGCCGCGGTGACTTCTCCAGTATCGCAACGCCGATTCGCGACCCTCTCACTGGAATAGCTTTCCCCGGTAATATCATTCCTTCCAACCGACTCAACCCGGCCACCAGTTACTTCCTTCAGTTCATCCCCGTCGCCAACACCGCGCAGGGGACTTTCGTCTACGCCGCTCCCTTCCGCTCCGACGCCGACCAAGGCAATGCCCGCTACGACCACGTCTTCAGCCCTAAAGACTCCTTCGCCTTCCGCTACAGCATCAACCACCTGCAAGCCTTCACCCCCGGTGCCTTCATCCAGGTCGGCGGCACCAACCAGCGCCAGCGGGTGCAGAATATGGTGATCTCGGAAACCCACATATTCAACCCCACCACCCTCAACGAACTTCGCCTGGGCTACACTCGCCTGCACAACGCCAATCTGAATCAGGGCCTCGGCACCAACCACACCCAACTCTCCGGCATTCGCGGTTTCGAAGAAACCAGCCAGAACTTTCCCGGCTTTCCCGGGCTCGGCATCACCGGCTTCCAAGGGATCCCCGGCAATGCCTTCCAGCCCCTCGTCAATCCCACCAACTCGTATCAGATCGTCGACACCGTCTCCTTCATCCGTGGATCTCACACTATCAAGGCCGGCATCGATTTCCGCGATTACCGATTAACCTCGACTAACTCGGCCAACTCCCGCGGCGCCTTCAGCTTTAACGGCGGTTACACTGGTAACGGCTTCGCTGACTTCCTCACGGGTTACCCCGTCAACGGCTCGCGCAGCTTCCCCCGCAACCTGTTCGGCCAGTACGAGACCCGCTGGCACTCTTTTGTGCAAGACGATTGGAAGATAGCCAGGAACCTGACTCTCAATCTCGGCCTACGCTACGAGCTCAACCTCGCCCCGACGCCGATGTTCGGCCAAGCCGCTTCGTTCAACTTCGACACCGGCCGCTGGGCCGCGGCCACTTACAAAGGGGAGATCAATATCATCTCCCAACAGGTGGCCCGCTTCGCCTTCCCGCGCTTCCAGAGCCTCATCGATAAGGCTACCGACGTCGGCATTCCGAACAAACTCATCCACAATCGCTTCAACGACATCGCCCCCCGCGTCGGCATGGCCTGGCGCCCGTTTGGAAACAACAAAACGGTGTTCCGCGCCGGGGCGGGAATTTTTTACATGATGACCAGCGGCAACAACGCCGTTTCCACCCCGGTGATCAACGTCCCGTTCATCGTCGACGAGTCGAAGCAGCAGCCGACGGTAAACGCGCTTCCCACGCTCGACGTTCGCAACTTCTTCGAACCTTTCAGCGCCAACGCCAACTTCACGACGCCGCTTACCTTTGGAGTCAACCCCAACCTCAAGACGCCGACCATGTACCAGTGGAACTTCGCGATTCAGCGCGAGATCTTCCGCGATCTCTCCCTCGAAGTGGCCTATGTCGGCAATAAGTCCACCTACCTTGAACGCTATCTGCCCACCAATCTGCCCCGCATCAGCGCGACCGACACCCGGCCCTTCCAGCAGCGTCGCCCCTTGCCGCAGTTCGGCACCGGAACTTACTACGATACCCGCGATAATGCCAACTACAATGCGCTCGAAGTGAAAGCCGAAAAGCGCTTCTCGAAAGGTCTTAGTTTTCTTGCCGCCTACGCCTGGAGTAAGTCGATCGACGGCTCCACCCAGGATCAGGGCGGCGGTGAAGGTGCCGACAACCCGTTCAACCTCCGCTCCATGCGCGGCCGCTCCAATCTCGACGTGGGCCAGCGCTTCGTCTTTAGCTACGGCTGGGATCTTCCGTTCGGCAAGGGCCGCTCCTATCTAACGAACATGCCCAAGGCGGCCGAACTCATCCTCGGAGGCTGGCAACTCGGCGGCATCTATACCGCGCAGGGCGGCTTCCCCTTCACCCCGGTCATCGCTAGCGATCCGCACAACATCGGCTTCGCCTAC
>JANODS010000844.1:0-1479 GCA_031412835.1 Acidobacteriota bacterium
AGCATGGAGGAAAGCTTCTCGAAGCCCATGGGGCCGTGCTGGGAGTCAACCAGCAGCCAGTCGTAACCAGTGTGGGCGAGTTGTTCGGCCACGGTTGCGCTGTGAGAGTTCAAAAAAAGGCCCATCTTGGGCTGGCCGTCGCGCAGTTGCTGCTTAAATGCGGCGCCGGATACTGGGGCGTCAGACATGCGATTTGCTCCTTGGATCTATGAAACCTCTTGCACTATAGCGGACCTAAGGGATTGGCTGCAAACCGCCGATAAGCAAGATATGCCCACACAGTCAGCAGAATGGTCCGCACTTCTTGGGCGGATGCGGAAACCGGTGGTCGCCGTGGTGGAACCGGAACCCGAATTCAAGGAAGCGCACGCCACACACGACCCCGTCGACGAGGACGCCGAACAGGCGGCCAACCACCTCGCGGCACTGCAGGAAGAGCTTAGCTGTGACGAGACCTTGCTCTTGCGCATCCTCGGGATGCTCTACCTGACGAAGAAGCGGAGCATCATCAACGTGGCGGTCTCGATCTTTGACGTGGAGAAGCAAATGGGTCTGCCGCGAGAGGGAGCGACGTTTGTTTGCGAATACATGAAGAAGAAGAGTCTTATCCTGGCCGACGACAAAAGCCGCTTTACGATCACGGTGGAAGGCATTGACTACCTTCGCCAAGCCCTCGGCGTTCAGCGCACCCTCGTTTAGGTTCGGTACCCTGGAGATCGTGCGTCTCTTTGTAGCTGTTATATTCGCCGTTTCGTTGACCGCCCAGGTTCGGTTCGTTCCGCAAAACAGCGGAGTGACCGCGAGCCTCCGGGGCTTGGCGACCGTTAGCGACCAAGTCGCCTGGGCGAGCGGCACAGGCGGCACCGTCCTGCTGACCACCGACGGTGGAGCTACTTGGCGTCGTCGGCCGGTGCCCGGGGCTGAGGACCTCGACTTTCGCGATCTGGCCGCCTTCAGCGCGACCCATGCCTTCGCACTGAGCAGCGGCGAAGGGGATAAGTCTCGCATTTACAAGACGATCGACGGTGGCGCGTCGTGGCAACTGCTGAAAATGAACCCAGATCCGAAGGGCTTCTGGGACGCCATTGCCTTCTCTGACCCTTTGCATGGGGTGTTGATGGGTGACTCCGTCAACGGGATGGTCGTGATCGAAACAACGACCGATGGCGGCGCGAATTGGCAGCGCAGGGCCACGCCTCCGGCGCTGCCGGGGGAAGGCGGATTTGCCGCCAGCGGCACCTGCCTTATCGTCCGAGGAACGCGCGAAATCTGGTTTGGCACCGTTGCCGCTCGGCTGTTTCACTCGAATGACGGGGGAGAAACGTGGACCGTCAGCGGAACGCCTCTGCGGCAGGCTGAATCGTCGGCGGGCATTTTCTCGCTTGCCATAGGGCGTCGCGGCGCCATGCTCGCCGTCGGCGGAGACTATAAGAAGCCCGAGCAAGCCACGCAAGTCCTGGCTCTTTCCGCCGACTCCGG
>JANODS010000845.1:0-1461 GCA_031412835.1 Acidobacteriota bacterium
ATCAACTCCCCCGCCGAACTCCAAGCCCGCGCCGCCCAAGTCCGCCGCCAAATCCTCCAAAACATCGGCGGCCTCCGCGCCAAGACGCCCCTCAACGCCCGCACCGTCTCCACCCTCCAACGCGGCAAGTACCGCATCGAAAAGGTCATCTTCGAAAGCCAGCCCCGCTTCTACGTCACCGCCAATCTCTACCTCCCCAACAACCTCTCCGGCCCCGCCCCCGCCATCCTCTTCCCCCTCGGCCACGAACCCGGCGGCAAAGCCCATGACGCTTGGCAAATCGCCCTCGGCTCCTTCGCTTCCAAAGGCTTCGTCGCCCTCGCCTGGGACCCCGTCGGCCACGGCGAACGAGGACAGTTCTTCGATCCCGACACCCGCGCCTCCAAGCTCATCCGCTCCACCACCGAGCACTCTATGCTCGGCGTCCAAACCCTCCTCACCGGCGACAACCTCGCCCGCTACATGATCCACGACGGCATCCGCGCCCTCGACTATCTCGCCGCCCGCCCCGAAGTCGACCCCAACCGCATCGGCGTCACCGGCAACTCCGGCGGCGGCACCCTCACCGCCTATCTCGCCGCCCTCGACGACCGCCTCAAAGTCGCCGCCCCGAGCTGCTACATCACCTCCGCAAAGGCTTTGCTCACGCAACTCGGCCCGCAGGACGCCGAACAAAACCTTCCCCCCTGGATCAGCGCCGGTTTCGACTTCCCCGACTTCCTCTACGCCTTCAACGGCAAACCCTATCTCATCCTCTCCGCCATCCGAGACTTCTTCCCCATCGGCGGAGCCCGTGCCACTCACTCGGAGGCCCTCCGCGTCTACGACCAACTCGGCCAAGCCAACAAGCTCAGCATGGTCGAAGCCGACGACGGCCACGGGTACACGAAGCCCCGTCGCCTCGCCGCCTACGCCTGGTTCTCCCGCTGGCTCGCCAACCGCGAAGACGACGGCACCGAACCCGACATCCAACTCGCCACCGAAGAAGAGCTCCAGTGCACCTCCACCGGCCAACTCCAAACCTCCCTCGGCGGCGAAACCGTCTTCTCCCTCAACCGAACCCGCCTCATCCCACGACCCGCTCTAACCGCCGCCCAAGTCCTAGCCAAAGCCCGTGAGCTCACCGCCTACACCCCCGCCGCCAACCCGCCGAAAACCACTCCCTACGGAGTCCTCTCCCGCCCCACGTACCGCCTCGAAAAGCTTACCTATGAAAGCGAGCCCGGCATCCAGATCCCCGCCGTCCTGGCCGTCCCCAACGCCTTCAAATCCGGCGGCCCCACCGTCCTTCTCGCCGACTGTGACGGCAAGTCCGCTTCCGCCGCCCGTCTCCATCAACTCGCCCACGCCGGAACCCGCGTCCTCTCCATCGACCTCCGCGGCTGCGGCGAACTTGCGCCCAAAGGTCCCCGCGGCATCGACCCCTGGTTTGGCGATAGTCGCAACGTCGCCGCCGCCCTC
>JANODS010000846.1:0-1299 GCA_031412835.1 Acidobacteriota bacterium
GATTGGCGGGGGGCGACGAGGGGGAGTTGGAACTTCGGTTGGCCGTTGAGGAGGAGGTCGGCGATGCGGGGTTGGGTTTGCCAGTCGGAGACAGGGGCGGAGATTTCGGCGATGACTTCGGCGGGTTTATCGAGCTGAATGACGGCGGCCGAGAGGGGCAGGAGGAAGAGGAGCAGCATTGCGGAGAGGCGGGCGACTAGCTTGAGGAGTTCAGGGGTATGGACTGGTTTGGCGAGGACGGCGTCGACGTCTGGAGCGGTGGCGAGGTCGGCGGTCCAGCCGGAGAGGACGACGATGCGGGGGGAAGGCACGAGTTTGCGGAGGTCGGCGATGAGAGCGAGGCCATCGGCGGAGCGGGGGAGGCGGAGGTCCATGACGACGAGAGCGGGTTGGTGGAGGCGGGCGAGATGGAGGGCTTCGGCGCAGGTGGGGGCGCCGAAGACTTCGTGGCCGGCGTCGGCGAGAATCAGCGAACGGATTTCAAGCTGGTCGGGATCGTCTTCCACGAGGAGGAGGGTGGGCATGATTTTATTCGAATTCGATTTGGGCGATGACGAGTTGGGGGAGGCGTTGATTCCAGGCCGGGGGGAGCTTGTCGAAGGGGAGGCGGAAGGATTTGGTTTCGCCGGGGGGGAGGCCGCCTTTGGAGGGTCGGACGATGGAGACGCGTTCGCGGGAGAGGGGCTGGCCGTCGGGGTCGGAGAAGATGCAGTTGAGTTCGATGAGCTTGACCTTGCGGTCGCCTTTATTGGTGATTTTGCCCGTGATTTCGACGATTCGTTGAGAGACGAAGCTGTCGGTGGCTTTCATGTCGACTTCGGCGAGGTCGAGGTTTCGGACGTACTGTTTGGCGTCGGGCGAGATGGGGGCGGAGGCGGGGTCAAACTTGGGGCGGTTGGCGAGCCAGTAGGCGGCTCCGCCGAAAACCAGGAGAATGAGCGCGACGATTTTGATCATTCGGCACCGCTGATGGTCATGCCCCCGATGGCGAGGGTGGGGGCGGAAGTGGAGCCGCGGAACTCGAGGTCGTTGCCAATATGGAGAATGTTTTCGAGCATCTGGCTCAGGTTACCAGCAATGGTGATTTCGGCGACGGGGAAGGTGAGTTCGCCGTTTTCGATCCAGAGGCCGGAGGCGCCGCGGGAGTAATCGCCGGTGACGGTATTGACGCCCTGGCCGATGAGTTCGGTGACGTAGAGGCCGGTGCCGACGGCGCGGATGATCTCTTCCGGGGTCATCGAACCGGCTTCGAGATACAGGTTTCCGTGGCCGGTGCCGGGGCTGCCGGTGAGGCCGCGG
>JANODS010000847.1:0-3792 GCA_031412835.1 Acidobacteriota bacterium
CCACGTGCCGCCGACGCCGGGTACCATTGCCTGGCCGCCCAGTTTGCCCTCCGTCCCCACCTCGCGCGCCACGCGGGTGACTTCCGAAGAGAAGCCATTGAGCTGATCCACCATTGTGTTAATGGTTTCCTTCAACTCCAGAATTTCGCCCTTCACGTCCACCGTAATCTTTCTCGATAGGTCACCACGCGCCACGGCGGTTGTTACGGTGGCGATGTTACGAACTTGGGCGGTTAGATTCGTGGCCATCGCGTTGACGGAATCGGTCAAATCCTTCCAGGTTCCCGCCACGCCCGGCACCACCGCTTGCCCGCCCAGTCGACCATCGGTACCGACTTCGCGCGCGACGCGCGTTACCTCCGAGGCGAACGACCGCAATTGGTCGACCATGGTGTTCGTAGCTTCTTTCAACTGGAGGATCTCGCCACGGACATCCACCGTAATTTTTTTCGAAAGATCGCCGTTTGCGACGGCAATCGTGACGTCGGCAATGTTACGAACCTGAGCCGTCAGATTGCCGGCCATCTGATTCACGGAGTCGGTGAGATCTTTCCACACGCCCGATACGCCAGGCACTTGAGCCTGTCCGCCGAGTTTACCCTCCGTTCCGACCTCGCGCGCGACACGGGTGACTTCCGAGGTAAAAACGGAGAGTTGCTCAATCATTGTGTTGACGAGCTTCGCGGAGCGCAGAAACTCGCCCTTGAGCGGACGACCGTCCACTTCCAGTTCCATTGATTGACCCAGATCGCCTTTCGCCACGGCACCAATGGTTCGCGCGCTCTCGGTGGTGGGACGAACGAGGTCATCAATGAGCGTATTGATGAATTCCGCATCGTTGGCCCACCCTCCCACGGCACCCGCGAGAGACATCCTCTGCTTTAGCCGTCCTTCCTTTCCCACGCTTTGACTCAGACGGGAGAGCTCATCGGAAATCCTCTGCTTTTGAGCGATTGCCTGGTTGAAGACTCCGGCGATCTGTCCTTCCGTGTCCGCCCAAGCGATGGGCAGGCGCATCGAGAAGTCGCCGTCGCGGAAGGCGATCAGGGCGCCGAGAATGAGCCGTAGTCTCGCGTCGCTACTGGCCTCGTCGGATCCCGGGGGAGATCCAGCGCCAACGGGTATCCCATTTTGTACCGCGGCTGGCAGAGCCTTTTTTCTCGTACGGGGGGTGGTAGTTGGATTCATAAGGGCCTCGACGTCTGGAAGTACAGTACGCTGGGGCGCGGCTAGACGTCAACTTTAGAAGTCATAATATCGTACTCAAAAACGCATTTCGGTCGCAATCCGTTACCCGCGGCACCCGACTCCACAATTTCGGTGTCCGCCCGACGCATCGGACGTCGCGGCGGGCGCGGGCTTTTCTTACTTCCGCCACGGGCTGTTAGGGGAGCTTGCCGCTTTCGAGAGCCTTCCAGTGGACGCGGGCGGTGTCGCCCATGTAGTCTGTCCCGGCGAGGCGGTTGGCTTCGCGGAAGTGTTGTTTGGAGGCCTCGCGGCGACCGGCGGTCTCTTCGAAGTAGCCGATGTAGAGAAAGGCGTAGAACAGGGCGGAGGGGCCACCGCTCTTGGCGGCGTTCATGACTTGGGCGGCGGTGCCTTTGCCGGCGAAGAGGGCGTGTACCTGCATCATGCCGGGGCGGGTGTCGGCAGTGATGGGGATCAGTTTTTCGCGGGCGGCGGCCATGCCGTCGATGCGGGCGGCGCAGAGCATATGGAACACGGCGTTTTCGACGTCTTCGGGGTTCACAGTGCGGTGGAGTTCGAACTGCTTGCGGCATTCGGCAAAGCGGCCGGCGTAGTAGAGCGAGATGCCGCGTTGCCAGTGCTGGGCCGAGGAAGTGGGGACTAACTTCAAGAATTGGTCGAAAGCTTCGACGCTTTCGACGAACTTGCCGGCGCGGAAGGCCTCTTCGCCTTTTTGCTGCCAGGCATCGGGAGTCTGGGCGAAGGCGGACACTGTGAGGAGAAGGGTGAGGAGAAGGGTGAGGAGAAGAATAATCCAGCGCATGGCCTTTAGAATAAGGCATAGACGCGATGAAGACGAATGCGGTGCGGATCCTGGATACTTTGGGCATCTCTTATGAGCTGCGGAGCTATGCTGTGGACGAAGAACATTTGGATGCGGTGACGGTGGCGGAGAAGGTCGGGTTGCCGGCGGAGCAGGTGTTTAAGACGCTACTGGCGCGGGGGGATCGGGAAGGGCTGTGTTTTGCGGTGATCCCGGGAAATATGGAGTTGGACTTGAAGGCGCTGGCGAAAGTGAGCGGGGACCGGAAGGTGGAACTGGTGTCGTTGAAAGAGGTACAGCCGCTGACGGGGTATGTGCGGGGCGGGGTGACGGCGATGGGGGCGAAGAAGGATTTTCCGGTGTATTTGGATGAGACGGCGGAGTTGTGGGAGGTGATTTCGGTGTCGGCGGGGGTGCGGGGGACGCAGATTTTGCTGCATCCGGAGGCGTATGGGCGGGCTACGGGAGCGCGGGTGGGAGAGATTGGTCGGTTCCCGGTTTGAGGACGAGGCCCTGGCCGGTGGGGAGGGCGAGGATTTCCAGGTCGAGGCGAGCGGCGACTTCGTCGAGCGCGGCGGTGTTGGCTTGGTGGCCGTAGTAGACGTAGTCGTCAAATAGGATGATGCCGCCGGGGGAGAGGCGCGGCCAGAAGTGGGCGAAGGCCTCGCTTTCGGGCAGGGCGCAGTTCATATCAATATGGACGAAGGCGATTTGGGTGGAGTCGATGGACGGGAGGATGTCGGGTACAGTTCCGGGGACGATGCGAGTTTGCGGCCATGCGGCGAAGTTGGCTTGGACGCGGGTGAGGTCGGTGACGTAGGCTCCGGAGGCGAGGGATGCGTGGGCCAAGTCGGGGCGACCGGCGGCCTTTTCGGCGGGGGAGTATTGGTTGAAGGCGGGTCCGGCGAAGGTATCGATGAGGAAGAAGCGGCGTTGGGGCGGGGCCCAAGCGAGGGTTTGGAGGATGGCGGAGCTGACGAAGCCGGCGTTGACGCCGCATTCGACGAAGTCGCCGGGGATGGCGAGGGCTTGGCGGGCGGCCCAGAGGGCGACGTGGAGGCGCCAGTGGATTTGCGGGTTGTGGCCGTGGCCAGCGGCGACGCCGCGGGCGTAGGCGGCTTGGAAGGCGGGGTCGGCGAGGAAACGGGGATGGTGAAGGGAGTGGAGGCCGTCGTGGGAGTAGTGGGTGCGGGTATTGATGAGGCGGTAGCCGAGGCGGGCGAGGGCGTTTTGGGCGAGTTGCTTCCAGGGCATGTCTTAATCGTAAACGCCATCGACGAACCACACATCGCCTAAATGTTGGCGGTAGATGCGGTAAAGGCCGGCGCCTTGCACGGCGATGTCCCATTCGTCGCGGGCCCAGGCAGTCTCGGCCCACCATTCGCCGGTGGTCCGCCAGGGCCCGGCGGCGGCGACGACGGGGCCTTCGCAGCCGGGGGATTGAAGATGTTCGGGGCGGGATTGGTGGAGACGGACGCGGGCGGGGAGGGCGGGGCGGAAGAGGCGGAGGGCGAGTTGGAGTTGGGGGGCGGCGGCGACGGCGGTGGCCGTGCCGGCGGCGAATAAGCTGCGTTGGCGAAGGCGCCAGGCGTCGGGGCGGTAGGTGTTTAAGAGCTCGGGGGAGCCGACGGTGCCCTGTCCGGTGAGGGCGGCCAGGCGGGAGAGGAGCGTTTGGAGACGTTCGGGTTCGGGGGCGTTGGGGCTGAACATGCCCTGTTGGACGGCCAAGGGCGGGGTGGGGCGAAGCTCCAGGCGGACGCTGACCACCGGGCAGCGGGGGC